>JAPLJX010000200.1 GCA_026388375.1 Deltaproteobacteria bacterium | reverse complement strand
CTCATCGATGGAGATTTTAGAAGACCGGTCATTTCACGAGCCTTTGGCATCGAACAGAAACCTGGTTTAACCGATATTATTCTGGGTAATTATGAATGGCAGCAGGTCATCCGGTCCGTCTCGGACCTGATGATGGGCAAGATGAACGTCGACGAAGTAACGCAAACGCCCGGCCTGGATAATCTCTATCTGATGACGAGCGGTACCAAGCCGCCCAATCCGGCAGAACTGATCAGTTCAAAGACCGTTACCGAGCTAATCCGACAAATGCGCGCCGCTTATGATATCGTACTCATTGACGCCCCACCGGTGCTGGCGGCGACGGATGCGACGGTCTGGAGTTCAAAGGTTGATGGGGTTGTCATTGTTTATCAGGTAGGCAGAGTCGCCCGTGGCGCCCTGATGCGGGCCAAGTCTCAACTGGATAATGTCAAGGCTCAGATGCTGGGTATCGTCCTGAATGGTTTGAAAATTGAAATAAGTCCGGATTTCACCTACCAGGATAAATATAATTATTACTATGGTGATCTGATCGCTTCAAAAGCAATAAGGATAGCGATAACGAGAACCCAGCGCGCATCATTACTCGGGAAGCGGGTGAAGGAAAGATCAGATGGTTGAAAATCACGATTCTGGTTTTCGCCGTTTTGTGTCTTGGCGCAGGCGTTTTGTATGTGATGGGTTTGCTGCGAATACCATAACATCCAGGATTCATTGATGGCTCAAATAGACGAACCAAAAGAATTCGATCGCGCCGTCCAGCGAGCTATGAAAAGGAAGGCGAGAAAACGAACGTTGATATGGATGGCCGTCATTTTTATTCTCTCTATCCTCTTAAGCTTTATCGTCCACTACGCACCAATCTGGTATGACATGCTCGTTCGATATAAGGATCCTGTCTATCGCCCTATGGATATTGAAAGACAATTTCAGTCGCTGGAAAGAGAGCGACAGGGCGGCATCAAACAATACTGAATTCTATAAGCAGTGATAAATCCTATGAATAAGATCAGCTCTCAGAGTTTTGATGTAAAAACGATTTTTCTGCTGTTTTTCATTGTCTTCGTCACAATAGCAGCCAGCATGCTGTTTGTGAAGATGTCGATAACGTTGGCGATTGCAATAACGATAGGCGTTATCCTGGCTATCGTCAGTTTTATCAATGCGGAACTTGCCCTCTACATCTTGATCATATCCATGCTTTTGGGGCCGCAATTCCTCGTCGGCGGGGCGGAACTTGTTCCCGGCCGCGGTCGCGCAGGCATTACCCTTCGTTTTGACGATTTTATATTGCTTGTCATTGGATTAAGTTGGTTTTTTAAAACGGCCATTAACAAGGAACTGGGGCTGTTTGCCGATACACCGCTGAATCGAGGCATTGGTTTCTATTTTGCTATCTGTCTTATTTCTACCCTGATTGGTTATTTGATGGGTCGAATGAAAGGTTTAACGGGCATTTTTTTTGTTCTGAAATATTTTGAATATTTTATTGTTTATTTTATGGCTGTTAATCACATCAAAGAAAAGAAACAAATTGAACGCTTTTTAGTAACCATACTCGTGGTCTGTTTTATCGTATGCCTTGTTGCCGTCTATCAAATTCCGTCGGGAGGGAGGGTGTCGGCGCCTTTTGAGGGGGAAGGAGCAGGTGAACCGAATACCCTTGGCGGTTATCTGGTTTTGATGATGTCGATCGCTATGGGGCTGTTACTGAACTATGGAACCAAAAAACAAAAAAGTTACTTAGGGATACTGCTCTTTTTTATCGTCATCGCGCTGGCTGCGACTCTCTCAAGAAGTTCCTGGATTTCTTTGGGCCCCATGTTTCTGGCTTTGATCTATTTTAATAAGAAAAAAGCCGTAATTATTATTCCTCTGGCGGTAATTATTATGATTTCGTCGTTTATCATTCCTGAAAACGTTAAGCAAAGAGCCCTGTATACCGTGGCCCAGCCTGCTGAGGAAGGCCAAATTGTTATTGGAAAGACCAGGATTGATACCTCAACCTCGGCGAGGCTGGCATCATGGAAAATGGTTCTTACTTCCGATTTTTTAAAGCAACCCATTATTGGTTATGGGATTACGGGATACCATTTCCTCGATGCCCAATATCCCCGGGTGCTTGCAGAAACTGGTCTCGTTGGACTTTTTATATTTATATATCTCTTGCGCACTATCTACATTAATGCCCGGAACGTATATCGTAACACAATAGATCCACTCTATAAAGGTCTGACGGTGGGGTACCTGGCGGGATTCTGGGCCATGATTACACATGGCATCGGTTCAAATACCTTTATTATTGTGAGGATTATGGAGCCATTCTGGTTTTTAACGGCCATGGTCATTATGATTCCGGTATTATCGGAAGCGGATGAAGAAAAAATAAAAGCAGAATTGCCTATCAGATAATGTTACGATTTTTCTATGAGTACTCACGACTCGTGGCTTGTGATGTAAGCGAGAGAGCGGAGCTGTATAGAGTGGTTGTACAACTGGTAAAAAAGTAAGCAAACACGATAAATCAAATGTGGGATTTTGATGCCTTTCAATAGATAGGGTAGTTACCCCGTGAGGAGTATTATGATCCTGATCGCCGGTGGTGCGGGCTATATTGGCTCACACGCCAATAAACTATTCAACCAGCGCGGCTACGACACGGTAGTCTTCGACAACTTGGTCTACGGCCACCGCTCCTTCGTCCGATGGGGCGACTTCGTTTTGGGCGACCTCGCCGATCGCGACCAGCTCCGACTTTGCTTCTCCAAATACCCCATCGAGGCCGTTATGCACTTCTGTGGCTTCGCCTACGTGGGCGAGTCGGTCTCCGATCCGGCGAAGTACTATCGCAACAACGTCATGAATACCCTGAATCTTCTCGACACAATGCGCGAATTCGACGTCCCTTATATTATCTTTTCGTCCACCTGTTCCACTTATGGCGTGCCGCAGCGCATTCCGCTCACGGAAGACCATCCCCAGTCGCCAATCAATCCCTACGGCTGGAGTAAATTCATGATCGAGCAGATCCTCAAGGACTACAACAATGCATACGGGATCAAATACACCAATCTTCGCTATTTCAACGCCGCCGGGGCTGATCCCGATGCCGAGGTGGGCGAGCGCCACGATCCGGAAACCCACCTGATCCCGCTGATCCTCGACGTCGCCGCCGGCAAGCGGCCCGATGTGAAGATTTTCGGAACGGATTACGAAACCCCCGACGGAACCTGTGTACGCGACTACATCCATGTCACCGACCTGTCCGATGCCCACATCCTGGCCTTGGATTATCTGCGCCGCGGAGGCCCGAGCGATTCTTTCAACCTCGGAAACGGGAACGGTTTTTCCGTGCGTGAGGTCATTCGGACAGCCGAAATAATAACCGGTTGCGACATCAAATCCGTAGAAGCGGACCGCCGTGCCGGCGACCCCCCTGTCTTGGTCGGCAGCGCCCGCAAAGCCCAGGATGTCCTAAACTGGCACCCCCAGTTTGCCGATCTCACTGCCATCATTCAAACCGCTTGGCGCTGGCGCCAGAAAGAGTGAAAAATTAAATGACGGACTCATTTTTGATGACCTCGTCAAAAGTCACCAAAACGCTAAAATCAAAGAGCTGAGCGCCAAAATATGAGCACCGAAATAACCCTATAAGGAGGGTCACAATGGCAGCAAGCACCGATTCCGCAACGTATGAAAAGGGGAAGCTGTACGAAATTAACCTGAAC
Source organism: Deltaproteobacteria bacterium (assembly GCA_026388375.1). Classification (GTDB taxonomy): domain Bacteria; phylum Desulfobacterota; class Syntrophia; order Syntrophales; family UBA5619; genus UBA5619. The sequence continues at coordinate 9,578 of JAPLJX010000200.1, read as the reverse complement.
GAACTCCTGGCGGATCCCCGGCAGCCCCGGAAGAGCATGGACGCGCAGGCTCTGGAGGAGCTGACGGCCTCGGTGGGCAGGATGGGCGTGGTCCAGCCGATCGTCTTCCGGCTGGACAACCAGGGGAACAAGGTAGTAGTCGCCGGGGAACGCCGCGTCGCCGCCGCCCGTAAGGCCGGTCTGACCGCCATTCCCGCCATCTTCATTGCCGGCAACTATTCGGAAATCGCCCTGGTCGAGAATCTTCTGCGCCAGGATCTCACCCCCGTTGAAGAGGCCGAAGGCCTCCAGGCCCTCATGACTGAGCAGAAATACACCCAGGAACAACTGGGCGGCATCATCGGCAAGGCCCAGAACACCTTGAGCGAGATCCTGAGCCTCAACAAACTCCCTCAGGAGGTCCGCGACGACTGCCGGGGGGACCGGACGATCTCCAGAAGCGGCCTCATCGCTATCGCCAAGAAGAAGCAGGCCCGGGGCATGACGACGGCCTACATCGCCTACAAGGCCAAACAGCAGAAAGGGAAAACCACCCGGCAGAAGAAGGACCCCAACGAACCCCAGGCCGTCTTCGATATGATGGACAAGGCCATGACGAAGATCCTCTCCATCGATACGTCGGCCTGGACGGACGACGACAGGACCAACTTCCAAACGTCCCTCACCAGCCTCAAGACGGAAATCGACAACTATCTGAGCGCCCCACCGCCAGCCGCGCAGACGTCAAAGAAGCTGGCCTGATCAGACCCCAAAACTTTTTGACGGTCGTGTGTTTCATCAATAATATCAATAAAATAAATAGTATCGGTGCACCGATACTCCTCTCATACTCGAAATCCTTGCATAAATGACTGACTCATCTTTCACACATACTCAAGAACCGGTGCTCATCATCGAATCCGGCCGCAGCGAGAAAAACTACTGGGCGGATCTCTGGCGCTACCGGGAACTCTTCCTCATTCTGGCCTGGCGGGATATCTCAGTCCGTTACAAACAGACCATCATCGGGATTCTCTGGGCCATTATCAGGCCCTTTCTTACAATGGTCGTCTTCACCGTCATTTTTGGCCGGATCGCCAAACTTCCGAGCGACGGAAGTGCCCCTTACGCCCTTTTAGTCTTTGCCGCCATGCTCCCCTGGTCCCTTTTCTCAAACGCCCTGAGCGAATCGTCCAACAGTCTGATCAGCAACGCCAATCTGATCGGCAAGGTTTACTTCCCCAGATTGATCATTCCCGCGGCGACCCTCGTAACCGCTTTCATCGATTTCCTCATCAGTTTCATTATTCTAATCGGGATGATGATCTATTATCAATTCGCACCGGGTTGGCACATGCTGTTGCTGCCGTGCTTCATCATCCTGGCCTTGTTGGCCAGCCTGGGACCCGGTCTCTGGCTTACGGCGCTCAATGTAAAATACCGGGATTTCCGCTATATCATCCCGTTTGTGGTGCAGTTCGGTCTTTATGTTTCTCCAGTAGGATTCAGCAGCAAGGTCGTCCCGGTGCAGTGGCGGCTGATTTACAACCTCAATCCCATGGTGGGGGTGATCGACGGTTTCCGCTGGTGCATCCTCGGCGGCAATAGCCCCATTTACGTACCCGGCTTCCTACTCAGTCTTGCCATCATTACATTCTTCCTCTGGCTGGGCGTCTCCCGTTTCCGGAAGATGGAAAAAACCTTTGCAGATCTGATTTAGAAACAGGAATCATGTCCTCCATCGTCGATATCCTCCTCACGCTTGTGCTTGCAGATGAAGGCAGATTGGTATAAAATCTCTAACAGGGTATGGCTTGTAAAACGATATACAACGAACAAGGAGGTATCGCTATGGAACACGCTGCTGTAGAAGATTATGTCAAGATACCGAAACAGGAATATAACCTGCTAAAAGAGGTCTACCGCACCGTCAAGCGGCAGGCATTTCTCGTAAGAATCGATGAAGCGGAGCGGAATCTTGCCGCGGGTAAGACCAAATCAATGACTGTTGACGATTTTATTGCCTCCGCGTAAACGGCATGAAACCGAAATCAATTCATTATGACGGCGTTTTCGAAAAACATTGGCACAAGTATTTGGCGGGGCTCACGGAGAAACAGAATGAGCATTTGAGGGAGCGCCTTGCCATCTTTAAGGAAGACGTCTTCGACAAACGACTTAAGACTCATCGGCTGAAGGGAAATCTCAAAGAGTACTATGCGTTCTCGATAAGTTATTCCGACAGGATTGTTTTCAAGATAATTGAAGACAGTTCAGTATATTTTATTGAAATTGGCAGTCACGACGTCTGTTACTGATGCCCCCTCACTCCTAACGCCTCACCCTTTACGTGATTATGTCCGACATCGTCATCAAAGCTGAAAACATCGGCAAGAAATATGTCATCGGTCACCAGGCCGAAAAAGGCCGCGGTGTGACTTTCCGTGAAGTTCTCATGCAGAATGCACGAACCCTCTGGAACAAGACCAAAGACCTGGCAACGGGGAAGCCCATCATACAGGGCGATACTTTGGAAGAGATGTGGGCACTCAAGGATGTGAGTTTTGAGATACGCCGTGGAGAGGCCGTGGGCATCATCGGCCGCAACGGGGCCGGGAAAAGTACGCTATTGAAGATTTTGAGCCGCATTACCGAGCCTTCAACCGGACGGGTGACCATCAAGGGCCGTGTAGCCAGCCTGCTGGAGGTGGGTACAGGCTTTCACCCGGAACTGTCCGGGCGGGAGAACATCTACTTGAATGGCACCATTCTGGGTATGACCCGAGTGGAGATAAAGCAAAAGTTTGACGAGATCGTAGCCTTTGCCGAAGTGGAGAAATATCTGGACACACCAGTCAAACGTTACTCCAGCGGGATGTATGTGCGCCTGGCCTTTGCCGTGGCCGCCCACCTGGAGCCGGAGATATTGGTAGTAGATGAGGTTCTGGCAGTCGGGGATGCCCAGTTTCAGAAGAAGTGCCTGGGGAAGATGGGGGATGTGGCGAAAGAAGGACGGACAGTGCTGTTTGTGAGCCACAATATGGCGGCAGTTGAGAACTTATGTCGTCGCGCTATGGTACTAGATCAGGGTCTAATTAGATTTGCAGGAACGCAAACGGCAGCGATTTCCGAGTATCAGAGAAGTTTTTCGGCAAACCAGGCATCGCTTAAGGATCGGACCGATCGCAAGGGGTCCGGCGAAGTGCGGGTAGTGGGAATTGAGTTCCGAGACGTAGAAGGGCACACGATTGACAGCGTGGTATGCGGGCAGGATTTCGATATTGTTTTTCATTTCGAGACCTCATCCGGCTTTCACAGCAATCGCGTGCTTGCAGGCTTTACCGTAAAAACTCAATGGGATGTGCCTGTTTTTTTGCATCACAACCGCATGACCGGCACCGAGTTTGGTGAATTGCCCAGTCATGGGGCATTTGTGTGCCGCATACACAAAACTCCCTTAACACCCTCAACCTACAGGATTGGTTACAGCATCATGATTGGCAACGATTACTTGGATAGCATAAGCGACGTAGCCGAATTGAATGTCATAGCCGGTGATTTCTTCGAGTCCGGTGAAGTTCCGCCGAGCAGCCATGGTTTTTGTCTGGTTGAAGGCAATTGGAGTCTGGAAGGAAGTAAAACACATGAGTGATAAGACAAGTTGCTCGGACAACGAAGTATATCCTCGCTTTTGCGAGTTAGCTTCTAATGATGAGAGGGTGTTTGCAACTTTCAGGCGTGATCCAGTTTATAGAGGAGTTGTCGAAACTGTGCCACGTGAAGCCGGTCATGATTATTTAAATAAGATGCTCTTGCAGAGTAAGGCGCTGTCGATCTACTTTAAGGAATTTAAGAAGAATGATCTTTTGGGTAATCCTCAAGTATTCACGTACAGATACGGGTTTCTCAAACTCAAGAAAATTGCCTTTTCGCCCACCACTTTGAGATATATAAAAGTCTTGGCAGATTTGCAGACGCTTTTTGACTCTTTGAATCACATGCGAATAGTTGAAATAGGTGGTGGCTACGGGGGGCAATGTGCGATAATATCAAGAGTTTTCAAACATGCTCTTTATACCATCGTTGATCTAGAACCATGCCTAAAGCTTACAAGAAGATACCTGGAATCTTTGGGAATCCATGGTGTAAGCTATGTCACTATGCGTGAGTTAGACGAAACATACACAAAAGGTGGTTTTGACTTGGTAATTAGTAATTACGCATTTTCAGAACTCTCAAGATATGTACAGGACGAGTATATATCAAAGATTATATCCGGCGCATCAAGAGGTTATTTCCTATGTAATTTTTCAACACATACCTGGGAAAAAGAGCAATATTCCGAATATGAGATGATGAATCTAAGGCCGGATTCACTTGTCTTTAAGAAATATCCACCACTATCGAATATTGACATTCAATGTAATATCTCCCTCATTGTTTTTGGTGCCCAACTTCCCAAAGGGTGGAAACATGAGAATTCTTCCTCGCAAGCGACACCGAAGGTGAGTCTCTAATGAGCATCGCGGAAATCAAGTGGATGTTGCGCTATCAAATTGCTGCTTTGCGACGGTGCAATACCACTTGGCGTAAGGATGTATCCTCATGGGGAAGGTTCTGGCGCAGTTACAAGGAGTATAAGCGCCTTACCCCCATACAACCAGCATTGGATTGGTTATACCCATGCATAGGCGATGATACAGGCGAAACACCTATCGAACCAATCTCTTTCTATCAGGATGCATGGGTATTTGAACGAATTGTGAAGCGAAGGCCGTCAGCTCACGTCGATGTAGGATCCCATCACAAGTTCGTTGCATTGCTCTCTAAGGTAGTGCCTGTCACCATGGTAGATATCCGGCCTCTGTCACTGCCTTTGGAATCACTGTATTTCCGGCAAGGTTCCATTTTGGATTTACCGTTTGAGGATGGCAGCGTGTCTTCACTCTCCAGCCTCTGCGTGGTTGAGCATATAGGCCTCGGCCGTTATGGTGATCCGCTGGATCCGCAAGGCACAGAAAAGGCGATTGCGGAACTGAAGCGCGTTTTGGCACCGGGGGGTGATTTGTACCTTTCAGTACCGATTGATGATGAAAATCGAACCTATTTCAATGCACACAGGTCTTTCAGAGAAGCGTATCTCTTTGAACAATTTGAGCAACTGAAGGTTATAGAAAAGCGTTACATATTCGCTAATAGGTTCATTCATCAGCCGTTGACTGGTTTTGGGATTGGCTGTTATCATCTGCAAAAAGTATAGGAGAACAACATGGGAATTGTGCGCATGGGACCCCCAGAAGAACTTGTACTACTTCTCAAGCGAGATCTAAACGTGTCGACATTTGTCGAGACTGGAACATTCAAGTGTGGAACAGCAGTGTGGGGGCTTCAAACCACTTCAAACAAGTCATAACCATTGAAAATTCAAAGGTGTATTTTGAGGAAGCATTAAACAGTTACAAGCATCTTCAAAACATTGAATTCCTGTTTGGCGATTCTCGATCAGTGTTGAAAAAAGTTGTGACAAAAATTCGCGAACCCGCCATATTTTGGTTGGATGCCCACTGGTGCAGTATGGACTCCTATGGCTCCAATGACCAATGTCCGATTATTGATGAAATCAATCTCATCCGCTCTACGGGGATCAAGCATTACATTTTCATTGACGATGCTCGCCTTTTCTTGTCACCCCCGCCACTCCCCAACAAAACAGAGCAGTGGCCGACCATCGACCAGATATGCAACAATATTCAATTAAGCTGTTTAAAAAGCGAAGCGTATCACATAGTCGTGTTCGAAGATGTGATCATGGCTGCCCCGGACAATGCCCGATCCCTGGTCGTTGAATATTGTCAGGCAGCAAACACTAAAGCATGGATAGAGCAAGGGATGCGTATTGTGCCAAACGGACTGGATCTGATTAACCAGGGTGTTCGGGTGATTGCACGAGATGCTTGGGTCAAGCTCAAGCAAGCCATTCATTCTAAAGAGGTATCCGCATGATCAACCTTCACCCGCTGCCAGAAAGCCAGTATCGGTGCCCTTTTGACGATACCAAGTTAGATGTGCTCGACTGGTATATCCCTGGCATGCGCAACCTGGCCGACTTGCGATGCCCAAAATGTGGCCGGGAGTTCTATGGCGATTTGCCGGCAGGGCACGGTCTGTACTGGTCCATGCTCTTGGATAAGAAAACTGGCGACGTACATGATTTGTATAATATCAGATGGTTTGCCGATTGGTTGCGTAATTCGTATGCGAATAGAAGCGATGAACCGTTAGAGTTTGTGACAGAGGATTTCCGTCCCTTACAAACCCCCCTGTTGTTGAATTGCTTGGATACGCTATACGGGCATTGCCTGCTGAAGCTACTCAACGCGCAGTATTATCTGGATAAGCGGCCCGACCTCGATCTGGTGGTGCTTGTGCCCAAATGTTTGCGCTGGATGGTGCCGGATGGCACTGCGGCAATATGGACAGTCGATCTGCCGCTCAGGCGCGGTACTGAGTGGAACGACTGGCTGGCGGCGGCAATCAGTACCAGGTTGAAACAATTTGCTGAGGTGTGGCTTAGCGTTGCTTATTCCCATCCCCATCCCAAGGATTTTGCCATAGAGCGCTTTACGCGGGTGCATCCCTTTCCACTTGATAAATGGCATGAGCGGTTGGAAGCACCAAAGGTCACTTTCGTCTGGCGGGAAGATCGTCTCTGGGGTGACCAAGGAAACTCAGGGCGTTTGAGGCGTTTGGCCAATAGAATGAGCGTCAAGATAGGGTTGGGCGGTTTGTCATTGCCGCGCCGTGAGCAGACTCGACGGGTGGTGCTCTTAGCAACCCGCCTGCGTAAAGCCTTTCCAAAGCTCAATTTTGCCGTTGTGGGGTTAGGAGTACCGGGCGACATGCCGCACTGGATAGAGGACTTAAGAACCACGACGATTGATACAGCGGCAGAAAAAGCGTGGTGTGACCGGTATGCCTACAGTCATGTCGTGATCGGCATACATGGGTCGAATATGCTCTTGCCGAGCGCCCATGCCGGAGCGACAATTGAACTGATGCCGTCAAAACGTTGGGGAAATATGATTCAAGATCTTTTGATGCCTGATCTGGATTGTCGTGAAGCGCTATTTCGGTACCGTATTGTACCGGTCTCCGCGTCTGTTAAAGAACTGACATTCATGATCGTGTCACTTCTCCACTCTTATCTGTTCATGGAGCGGGACTTCAGACATTGTCTTATTAATCATGATCCTGATAATTTTACAGAAATACGTCACCGTCGGTTCTTGTACCAGGTTGGTTCATCATGATGAAAGACTCACTTTGAACTGGAGGCCTTACGCATTATGCTCAGTCACAGTTGTCCGCCCATCCTTTTCCTCATCTTCAACCGTCCCAATCTGGCACAGCAGGTATTTGCAAGCATTCGCGAGGCAAAACCCACGCTGCTCTTTGTGGCGGCCGATGGTCCTCGCGACGATAGACCCGGTGAGGCGGAAAAGTGCGAACAAGCCCGCCGGATAATCGAAGCCGTTGACTGGGATTGTGAGGTTTTGACACTGTTCCGGGAGAAGAACCTTGGCTGCGGGCGTGGTCCGAGTTCTGCCATCGACTGGTTTTTTGAACATGTGGAAGCAGGTGTCATCCTGGAAGACGATTGCGTGCCGCACCCGGACTTTTTCACCTTTTGCGCGTCGCTGCTCAACCGCTACGAAAATGATACGCGCGTGTCGGTGATTACCGGCAATAACTTTCAGGGCGGGCGAAAGCGCGGCGATGCTGCGTATTACTTCTCCAAGTACAATCACGTATGGGGTTGGGCGACATGGAGACGGGCATGGCAGAAGAATGATCGGGCGCTGGCCTTCTGGCCGGGATGGAAAGGGTCTGCCTCATGGGCACGGTATATGCCCGATAAGATAGAGCGACGCTACTGGACGGATATCTTTGACCGCATGTACCGCAACGAAACTGATATTTGGGATTATCACTGGACCGGCAGCGTCTGGTATCACGGCGGGTTGACAGCGACGCCGAATGTCAATCTGGTGACGAATATCGGCTTCGGCCCGGATGGGACCCATACGGTGGCAAGTGAAGATCAGGAAGGTCTTCCTGTGCATCCGCTTGGTCCTCTGACTCATCCTGAAAAAGTCATACAAGATCGGAAGGCGGATCGGTATGTGTTTGATCACAGTTTCGGTGGCTTACATAAAAGACTGCACAGGCGTTTGTTGGCGTTGCCGAGACGGATTGCCCGGAAGTTGGTGCGGTCAATATTTCGTTCCTGATGTCTATGGCGATACTTGATTTGAGAGTCGCCGTAAACAACTCGCCTCGATTGCCACGGATATATGAAAATAAACCAGGAAAATCTCACGCAAACTGAACGCGATTATCTCTATTCCATTTTGGGTGATGGGTCATTTCCCGATCTCGAAGGGATGTGGGCGCTGATGGATGCCGCATAGAAATAGTGCCGGTGCAGATGATTATAAGTCCTTTGACAAATGAATCACAGGTTTCGTTACTTGACGAGATTCCAACAAGTCGTCTTGTTGCCGACTGGAATAATACATTTTCAGTCGAACACTCGCACTGTAACAGCACACTAAGAGGCCAACATGTCACTAAAAAAGTTCTTTGAAAGGTTTAAAGGCAGTTCTGGAGACATTTTTTCAATAGTTTCTGATTATACGCTTTCAGACAAGCAGAGACTCGGGAATTTAGCTGCCCTTGCGGATTACTGTAACAGGTCGAAGATTAAGGGAGATTTCGTCGAGTGTGGTACTTATAAAGGAGGTTCTGCGGCCATTCTTTCGACTCATCTACAGGGGTGACACCTTTGGCTCTTCGATAGTTTTCAAGGATTGCCGGAAACTACAGAAATTGATGGTGACGCAGCACGGGAATGGGTAGGCAAATGTGCTGCGGCGATAAAGGACGTTGAGACGGTTCTTCATCTGGTGGGGACAACATCTGAACAATTCAACATTATTCCCGGATGGTTTCAGGATACCTTTTCAAAGCCACTACCAGACCGTGTCTCATTGCTTCATTGCGATGCCGATTGGTACGACCCTGTTCTTCTCGTCCTGCGAACGTTCTATCCTCGAATTTCTGACGGGGGGGTGGTCGTTCTGGATGATTTCGGGTACTGGGAAGGCTGCCGAGAAGCTTTCTACGATTTCTGCCGAGAAGTGGGGGAAAAGCCACTTCTCGAAAGGTGCGGAACCACGCAGGCTTCCTGGATAAAGAGAAAGCAGCATAATCGAGGGTAAGATGGTTATAAGTCCTTTGACAAATGAATCACAGGTTTCGTTACTTGACGAGATTCCAACAAGTCGTCTTGTTGCCGACTGGAATAATACATTTTCAATTGATATCACCAAAGAATTCAAAGACTGTAGCACGATAGAGTTGTACCGTTGCGATAAGACCGGTCTCAAATTTTTTATGCCTTCAACGGTTGCAGGTAGCGATAACCTTTACGTGCAGCTTCAGAAATTCGACTGGTACTATATGCCTGGGAAATGGGAACATGCTATTGCTTTGACTAGCATGCAACATGGAGGGAGAATCCTCGAAGTCGGGTGCGG
>JAPLJX010000017.1 GCA_026388375.1 Deltaproteobacteria bacterium | reverse complement strand
TCCAAAACTTTGACGAAATCGGCGAATCCCGCAAAGGTCCTTGGAAGTCCCTAGCCCTATGGGTCGCCCCCCTTGTTCCCCCTCACCAGCCCGAATTATTTACGATGGCACCTATTGTTGCTCCGGCGGCGAAACCCCCAGCCAATACAGACTATTCCCTTGCCGGGAAGCACCCCGCCCTGTGGCCGGGGTGCTTCAAAATTCCCCGATGAAAGATCCAGAAAGATTATCTTGACAAGACCACCGACGGTCATTATATTCCTTTCCAGAAATATAGAGGAGATGCCATGAAGGTATTTATCAAGGTCATGAAGGCGCTGTCCGATCCCAACCGGGTGAGGCTTCTGAAGATGCTTCAAAAGCGGATGATGTGCGTCTGCGAGATCCAGGCCACACTCGGGATCGCCCAGCCCACCGTCTCCAAGCATTTGAAGATTCTCGAAGATGCGGGGCTGGTGGATCGGAAAAAGGAGGGACTCTGGGTAAACTATTCCCTGACCGACGGCGGCCGGAGCCCCTATGCGGCGAGCCTTCTGGGAAACCTGAGGCACTGGCTGGCTGACGACCCGGAGATCCGTGATCTGCTCGAAAAGAGCGACGATGTCCGGCGGGAGGATATCTGCGGCAAGCATGGCTGACCCAATATATTGTCATATCGAAATATAGTGTGCATACGGAGTATCGAATGTCTGAATGTTGTGTAAAAAACGATGCAACCGGGCTGGTCACCATACAGACGAAGACCGAACCGATCAAAACACGGGTGTGGCTTCCGCTGCTGCTCGTCCCGTTATTTGCACTGCTCTACCTCTTTCTGGAGAGGGGAACGAATTATCTCGTCTATTCAATCTTTTCGATGGATAAAAGTTCCCATCTCACCGAGGCGGTGCGGTTTTTTATCTTTGAGGTGCCCAAGGTGCTTCTGCTCCTCACGGCCATCGTCTTTGTCGTGGGTATCATCCGCTCATACTTTTCACCCGAAAAGACGAGAAAGGCGCTGGAGGGGAAGCCGCTGTTCCTGGGCAACATCATGGCGAGCTCGCTCGGCATCGTGACGCCCTTCTGCTCCTGCTCGGCCATTCCCCTGTTCATCGGGTTCATGGAAAGCGGCATCCCGCTCGGCGTCACCTTTTCCTTCCTGATCGCCGCGCCGATGATCAACGAGGTGGCGCTCGTTCTTCTCTTCGGCCTCTTCGGGTGGAAGACGGCGCTTCTGTATGCATCCACGGGCCTTTTGATCGCCATTGCCGCGGGCTGGGTCATCGGCAAGCTTAAAATGGAACGGTTTGTCGAGGCGTGGGTGTACGAAATCAAGGCCGCCGAGCTGACCATCGAGGAGCGGGATACGCCTTTTTCCGAACGAATACAGGCCGGGTATGCGGCGGTCACGGATATCGTCTCGAAGGTCTGGATCTATATCGCGATCGGGATTGCGGTCGGGGCGGGTGTCCACGGCTATGTGCCGGAAAATTTCATGGCCTCCCTGATGGGCAAATCCGCCTGGTGGTCCGTGCCTTTGGCGGTGCTGATCGGTGTGCCGCTCTATTCGAACGCGGCCGGGATCATCCCCATCATTCAGGCCCTGCTTGAGAAAGGGGCGTCGCTCGGCACGTCGCTCGCCTTCATGATGTCGGTGATCGGCCTGTCTCTGCCGGAGATGATCATCCTGAAAAAGGTCGTCAAGCTACCCCTGATCCTGATTTTCATCGGCATCGTCGCCTCCGGCATCATGGTGGTCGGGTATCTATTCAATATGATTTATTAACCTCCATGCACGCGTTTTCGCGGGCACAAAGTAAGGATGAAAATGAATAGGAGCATTTTCATATAAAAATCAAAGGAGTTGGGATGATGGAAAAAAATACAGAAGCGGAGAATAAGCGGAAAAAACGGGTTCTCTTCGTGTGCACCCACAACGCTTCCCGTTCGCAGATGGCCGAAGGGCTGCTTCGAGCGCTCCGGGGGGAACTTTACGGTGTATACAGCGCCGGCACTGCTCCGACCGGGGTCCATCCCGGCGCCGTTCAAGCGATGGCGGAGATCGGCATCGATATCCGGGGTCATCACGCCAAAGGACTCGATGCCTTCCGGGATGTGGTGTTCGATGAGGTGGTGACCGTCTGCGATCATGCGAAGGAAACCTGTCCGGTGGTTCCGGGAGGCGGCGTGAGACGCCATCAAGGGTTCGCAGATCCTTCGGTGGCAAAGGGGACGGAGGCGGAGGTTCTTGCGGTTTTCCGGCGGGTCCGGGACGAGATCCGGGCTTGGATTATGGAAACTTACTGAAGCGAAGATGACCCGAACGTCGGGGGGAATGAATCCGTAAGCCCTCGTTTATGCTTGGGAGTCCTCTTATAAAAGGAGATGAACCGATGGAAATCAAAATATTGGGACCAGGTTGCGTCAATTGCCAGAAGGTGGAGAAACTGGTTCGGGAGGCCGTCGCCGAGGCGGGCGTCGCAGCCGATATCGAGAAGGTTAGCGACATCATGCAGATCGCCAAATACGGTGTCTTCGGCACGCCGGCGGTGGTCGTGGACGGCAAGGTCAAGTCCGTTGGGAAAATCCCGAAGAAAGAAGAAATCCTGGCATGGTTTGCTAAGGGAGCGCAGTAACCAGGCGGATCAGGGAAAGAGGGAGGAGATATATGCTCAAGGTAAAGCCGCATGCAGATTATCCGACCGAGGAAGGGCGTTATCTCCGGGGCAACGATTTTTCACCCGTGGCGGTGGCGATCATCCTGAATCAGGATGACGACAAGATTCCGCCTGAAATCCAGGCGCTCGTGCGGGCGGGCCTGGAAAGCGGCGCTGCTCTTTCCGGGACGATCCAGACCCCCAACATCGGTTTCGAAAAGATGATTAGCAATCTGGTCGCCAACCCCAATGTACGTTACCTGATCCTGGGCGGTCCGGAATCGGCCGGCCACTTGACCGGCGAGGCATTGAAGGCGCTGTTCCTCCATGGGGTCGATGAAAAAAAGCGGATTGTGGGGACGGAAGCGCTTCACGCCGCGCTGTTCAATCTGCCGAAGGAGGCGATTGAACGCTTTCTCAAACAGATCTCCCTGATCGACCTGCAATTCGAGGGGGATCCGGACGTGATCCGGAAAGCGGTCTGGTCCTGTTATCAAGAGAATATGGTGCCTTTCCGCGGTTACACACTGGGCGATCCGGGGGCGTATCCCGAACCTCCCCTCGGCGACCGGATCACCTGGCAGGTGACTCAACCGTGGGCGGAGCCGGTCGATGAAGGCGAACGCGAAGCGAAGAGAAGGGCCGAGGAGCTGATGGCGCGGCTGCGCGCCCGAAGCCGACCCAAGGCCGGGACTTAACTGCGCCAGGCGAAATCGATTTGGGAGGGGAAAACGATATAGATAGGAGGAAACGAATCATGGCGGACAAAATCATCATTTACGGAACCGATACCTGACCCTTTTGCAACCAGGCTCGGGCAGCCTACGGAGACAGGGCGATTTACGTGAACGTGGATGAAGATCCCGAGAAACTGAAGGAGATGCTTGCTCTGACGGGAGGCAGGCAACAGGTGCCCGTGATTGTGGAGGGTGAAAAGGTCACGGTCGGTTTTGTAGGGGAGGTTTCCTTGCGCGGCGGCATTCCGCTTTTCGGCGGCACCTGACCGGTGAAAACGGTCCCTCGGTGAGGGACCATATGCATAAATAATTCTTAGACGGAGGTCAATATGCCTGAAAGCATCGTTAAAAAGTTGTCGTTTCTGGATCGCTACCTGACGCTCTGGATTTTCCTGGCGATGGCGGCGGGCGTGCTGCTGGGTTATTTTGCACCGGGCGTCGGCGACTGGATCGGTTCCCTCAGGCCGGAGGGGACTCAGACGAGCATTCCGATCGCTGTCGGCCTTATCCTGATGATGTACCCCCCGCTCGCCAAAGTGAAGTACGAGGAACTGGGCGATGTGTTCCGCGACTTCAAGGTGTTAGGGCTAAGCCTGGTTCAGAACTGGATCATCGGGCCGATCCTGATGTTTCTGCTGGCCGTCCTGTTTCTGCATAATCAGCCGGAGTTCATGATCGGCCTGATCATGATCGGGCTGGCCCGCTGCATCGCGATGGTCATCGTCTGGAACGATCTGGCGCAGGGCGATTGCGAGTACTGCGCGGGACTCGTCGCCTTCAATGCGATCTTTCAGGTTCTCTTCTACAGCGTTTATGCTTGGCTGTTCATTACCGTACTTCCACCGCTCCTGGGTCTTTCCGGGGCCGTGGTCCAGATCACGATCGGGCAGATCGCCGAGAGCGTCTTTATTTATCTCGGCATCCCGTTTCTGGGCGGGATGATTACGCGTTTCGTCCTGGTAAAGCTGCGCGGGAAGACGTGGTACCATGAAAAGTTCATTCCCCGGATCTCCCCGATCACGCTTGTGGCGCTTCTGTTTACGATCGTGGTCATGTTTTCGATGCAAGGCCGGAAGATCATCGAGAAACCCGGCGATGTCCTGCTGATCGCCGTTCCGCTCTTGATCTACTTTATCGTGATGTTTCTGGTGAGCTTCTGGATGAGCGCGAAGGCGGGGGCCGATTACGGCAAGTCGGCGACACTTTCCTTCACCGCCGCCAGCAACAATTTCGAGCTGGCCATCGCGGTGACCGTCGGTGTCTTCGGGATCAACCACGGGGCGGCATTTGCCGCGGTGATCGGCCCGCTGGTGGAGGTTCCCGTGTTGATCAGCCTGGTCAATGTCTCGTTGAAGATCAAGAGGAAGTACTTCCCAGAGGAGACGGGATCCCTGGCGGGCGTCTGCCGCGTCGAGGTAAAACGTTGCGATTGAAACGTGAAGGAAACGAGGGTGGGAGAGCATTTCGGGAGGATGTGTGTTCCAGAGATTGATCACGTGCTCGGACAGAGACCGAACCGAGGCGGAAATTCGGAACAGGCATTTGAAAAATAAAACGAAATATGGGGAGTCTTACAATGAAAATGAATAGTTCCAAGCTTATGTCGGGTATTTTATGCTTGTCGGTTCTTCTCCTATTTACGCGGCCGGCGGCTCTGTTCGCCGTGGCGCCGCCGGAGGTCCCCGTCAAGGGGATGGTCACGATGGTCGATCTGGGCGCTGGAGCGTGTATTCCCTGCAAATTGATGGCGCCGATCTTGGAGAAGCTGGAAAAGCAGTACGCCGGAAGGGCGGCGGTGGTTTTCCTCGATGTCTGGAAGGACCAAGCGCCGGCCAGGCGCTTCGGCATTCGGACCATCCCCACGCAGATCTTCTTCGACAAAGACGGCAAGGAGGTCTATCGGCACGAGGGGTTTCTGAGCGAGGAGGAGATCGTCCGCCGATTCAATGATATGGGCGTAAAATTGAAGGGATAACCATGCTGACAACATTTTTTCTCACCATCAACGACTGGATTACGGGCGCGACCTACCTGGCGGCGCTGGGCTGCTTTTTATGGGGGATGGTCAGCGTCCTGTTGAGTCCCTGCCATCTGGCCTCCATACCGCTGGTCGTGGCTTACGTGGCCGGGCAGGATCAGGTTCTGAAACCACGGCAGGCCGCCCATTACGCGATTCTTTTTACCGTGGGGCTGTTCATCACGATCGCCGTGATCGGCATTGTTTGCGCGCTCCTGGGGCGGATGCTCGGGGATGTGGGAAGCTACTGGCAGATCGTTGTCGGCCTGGTTCTGATCTGGGTTGCCCTGGGGATGCTGGGGGTGGAGAAGTGCAACCTCTCCGGCAGCCGTCTGCACCGGCTCAACGTCAAGGGGCTTCGCGGCGCGTTCTTGCTGGGGCTGGCCTACGGGGTCCTGTCCGGTTCCTGCACGTTCGGCTTTATCGCCCCCATCCTGGCGATCATTACGGTTCAGCAGAAGGTGCTGACCGGAGTCCTGCTGATCCTGCTTTTTGCCCTGGGCCACTGTCTCCCCATCATGATTGCCGGCAGCTCCACTGCGGCGGTCCGGCGCCTGACGGAGAGCGAAACCTGGATCGGATCGGGGGGCTGGTTCCGGAAGAGCGCCGGGGTCGTCATCGGCCTGCTGGGGATCTATTTCATCGGCAGCCCCTTTTTGATCGGGTGAATTTAACGGCGCTTGGTTTCCGGGAATGAAAGAAAAGGTAGCCTACGCCCTGACATGGGCTTTATGAGCGAAAAGCGGCATGGCACAGAATCGATATTCTAATATGGTATTATAGAAAAAAGAATAAATTCCTGCAGAAGGTTAAAATGAAACGGTTTTCGCTTACGATATTGTTGTTTTTTATGTTCGGCATCTCCTTTCCTCTTGCCTCTTTTGCCGAGGGCAACAGGACCATCACCATCCTTTACACAGGCTCTGTAAAGGGTACCATTGATCCGTGCATCGCCTGCGCCTGCGATAAAAACGGCTCGGGCGGTCTGGCCCGGCGTGCACAGATGATAGAATCTATCCGGAAAGGCGACCCATCAGTCCTGCTCCTGGATTGCGGGGCAGTTTTCGATGATCAAAAAGATACGGCAGAATTACATTTGCAGGCAATGGAACTGATGGGATACGACGCCTTAAATCTTGGAAGTCCGGAGTTTAATTTTGGAAAGGAATTCCTCGAGCATGCGCGTTCCCATGTCTCCTTCCCCTATATTGCATCAAATCTGCTCTATGGCGGCAGCAGGCTTCCCTGGACCCAGGAATACATCATCAAGGAGGTAGGCGGCATAAAGGTAGCCATTCTCGGCATATTAAATCCGGATGACCTCGCGCAACTCCCGGATCAGGAACAGGTGAAAGGGTTGGAGGTAATACCCCCCGACGCCGCCCTGAACAGGCTGCTGCCCGAGGTGAGGGGAAAAGCCGATCTGGTCATTCTCCTGTCCCGATTCGGCGCAGAGAAGACCCTTGCGCTGGTAAAGGCCGTAAAAGGAGTTGACGTGGCCATTTCGTCCGGAAGCGATGACCAATTTCTTGGAAAGGCGCCCGAGAACACTGTCCTCCTCCACACCTTGTACCTTGGAAGGACAATGGGCTTAGTAAAAATCTCCCTCGATGAAAAGCGGGCACTCAGCGTGAGCGAAAGAAGAGATGTCCCGTTGGACAGTTCCGTTCCCGGCAATGAGACGGTCGCAAGGCTAGTTGAAAAGCATAAAAAGGCCCAGGCAGCAAAATTGGAGCAAACCCAGAATGAACTGCTGCAATTGAGTCCGGAGGAGTTCATGGAGCGTTACCGGAAAGAACAAACCGAAAAGGGAAAAGGAGAAGCACGGTGAAAGCCTCTGGCGCCCGCTGCCTTGCCTCGGTTGTCGCCTGGAAGGTCATCCAGTTTTCATCGATCCTTTACTTTTTTTATTCTGGCGACCGTTTTCCTGCATAGGAGACAAGCAGACATGGAACAAAACCACAACCACGACCATGACCACAGCCCCAGTCACAACCACAGTCACGAACCGCCGGCTTCGCTGAAAAACCTGATCTTTGCCATAGTAATTAACGGCGGGATCGTCGTCTTCGAGATGATTTTCGGCCTGATGATCCAGAGCATGGCGCTGATCTCGGACGCCGTCCACAACCTGAGCGACATCGCCCACATGCTCTTCAGCTACTGGGCGGAGAAGGTCGCCCGTCGCCCTCCGAATGACCGGAAAACCTACGGTTATCGGAAGATCGAGTTTATCGCCGCTTTCGTCAACAGCATCGGTCTGTCCGTCGTGATCGCCTTCGTTTTCTGGGAGACCCTCAAGCGGTTCACAGCGCCGGCGGAAGTCTCCGGACAGGTGATGCTCTGGGTCGCCGTCGTGGCCTTCGTCGGGAATGGAGCGGCCACGCTCCTGCTACAGAAGATCTCGGCGCGGAATATCAACATGAAAAGCGCCTGGCTCCATTCGCTCCAGGATTCCCTGTTCTCCTTCGGTGTGATCGTCGGCGCCCTGCTGATCATGTTCTTCGGCTGGCGTCTCGTCGATCCCCTCCTCTCGCTGGCGATCTGCCTGGTTATCGCCCGTGAGATCTACAAGATCGTCCGGCAGGCGGTCAATTCGCTTCTGGACGCCGTACCGCCCGGCATTGATTTCCTTCAGGTCAAGAATGACCTGCTGGCGATCCCAGCCGTGGCGGAGGTGAACGATCTCCACATCTGGGAGACCGGTTCCGAGCAGAAGCTGCTCTCGGCCCATCTTAAGTCCGGCGAGGAGTCCCCCGACCACGAAACGATCATCCGCGCCGTCCAGGAGATGCTGCTTCACAAGTACGGGATCAACCACACTACGCTCCAGATCCTGCCCTTTTCGGCCGGGGAGATGGAACATTGCAGCCACTGCAACTGAGAGGAATGGGTAAAGCATGTCCCTGACCGTCTACATCGTGAGCGCCGTTTCCGTCTTTTTCTTTTCGGGGCTGATGGCTATGGCCGGGCTGGGGGCGGCCTTTATTTTCGTTCCCCTTTTCTACTATCTGGGTGTGCCCATTGCCGAGGCCGTGCCGACGGCGCTTTTGCTCAACGTCGTGAGCCTGATGTTTGCGGCTGTGAATTATTACCGCGGCGGTCTGATCAACTGGCGGATCGGTCTGCCGATTCTCATTACGGCGGTCCTGCTGGCTCCCCTGGGCGCCCAGACGACTCCCTTTGTGGATCGGCGTCTTTTCCTCGCCATGTTCGCCGGTTTTCTGGTTTTCGCGGGGTTCATGATGCTCTTCTACAAGCCGGCGCCGCGAACAAAGGCGTTGAGCCGTGCCGCCTCGGCTGGCGCCGGGGTGGCGGTCGGCGTTGTGGCCGGATTTCTCGGCGGGTTGCTGGGCGTGGGCGGCGGCAATTTCATCGTACCCGTTCTCAACGGACTGGGCATCG
This sequence comes from Deltaproteobacteria bacterium, assembly GCA_026388375.1. Classification (GTDB taxonomy): domain Bacteria; phylum Desulfobacterota; class Syntrophia; order Syntrophales; family UBA5619; genus UBA5619. The sequence continues at coordinate 15,193 of JAPLJX010000017.1, read as the reverse complement.
ACGCCAAGGTTGCCGCCGGGACCACGGCGATGGTGGTGGTGTTCGCCTCATTATCGCGATTCCTCGGTCACGTCTCCCTGGGGGGCCTCAGTCCTCTGTTTCTCGGACTGATGGCCTTGATGAGCGCCCTGGGTTCCATCGCCGGGTCTCATCTGATGAAGAGCAAAATCACAAGTGCGCAATTGAAGAAGATCATTGGCGCGCTGCTCTGGTTGATCGCCGCCAAGATGATCTTCGATTTGGTGAAATAAATTTGACAAGGAGGTTTTTATGAAGACGAAACATGTTCCACCGGAATGGGCCTTTGAGTTTCACGGCCACCGCTGTCCCTTCATGCCCATCGGTTACCGGATGGGCAAGCTGGCCCTCACACACCTGGGTCTCGAACCTGAACCGGACCACGGGTTTTTCATCTTCCTTACGGCAAACTGGCGGCGACGTTCTACCACCCCGAAAAAGGCGCCGTGCGCTATGCCCTGAATCCGGACTTCGTCGACGCCATGGGGAAGTTCGAATTCTTTGCCTATCGGAAGAAGGGGGTCGAACCGTCCCAGATCCCAGCGGCCGTCACGGACGAACTCATGAACTGGGTGTATGAACAGCCGGATGAAGTCCTCTTTAAAGTGGAAGCGAAACCGGATTTCCGCTATGCCAAGATCAAAGGGTCGTTCAGCAAAGCCAAATGCAGCCTGTGCCACGAGTACGTCTTCGAGCGCTATGTTCGGATCAAGGACGGGCAGCCGGTCTGCATCCCCTGCTCGGGTTACGAGGCTAAAATGTGAACATGACGCAGGGCAAAATGCGCGGTAAAATCACGATCAAAGCAGCCGGGTTTCGTAAGGAACCCGGCTGCTTTCTTATTCCTGGGGGAAAACATATGCTTCGTCGTCAATTCTTCTGCGATGCAAGCTTGCGGCATTTTTACATCTTGTGACAGCCCCACTTTCGGGCTTGACATATTATGGGCATATGCTTATAATGAACGACATGGAGCAAAGTCATGTCGAGACCGAAATGCTGCAGAAATATCGGGGTCATGCCGGACAAAACCTGTTTCCGGCCAAAGGGAGGACCGTCTTCAGACCTGGAAGAGGTGCTTTTGACCCTCGACGAGTATGAGGCGATCCGCCTGGCCGATCTCGAAGGGTTGTACCAGGAGCAGGCGGCCTCCCGGAGGATCATCGAGGTGGCGCACCGGAAGGTCGCCGATGTCCTCGTCAACGGGAAGGTCTTGAAGATCGAAGGCGGTTCCGTTTCAATGAAGGCGGAAAAACCGATCCGGTGTCCGCGCTGCCGCCGGGCATTCAGCCCTGACTGCGGCAAACACAATGAAATGAGTTGTCCGCATTGCAGAGAGCATGCGTAAAATCAAACTGTTTTGAAAGGGAGAACATCATGAAGATCGCTTTACCGTCGCGTCAGAATCGAGTGGACGAACACTTCGGCCACTGTGAGTACTTCACGGTATTCACCGTCAATGAAAAAAATGAAATCCTGTCGGAGGAAACGGTTTCCTCTCCGGAAAATTGCGGCTGCAAATCGAGCATTGCCCAGACGCTTGCGGAGATGGGCGTCAAGATGATGCTGGCCGGGAATATGGGGCAGGGGGCCGTGAACGTATTGAACGGTTGCGGAATCGATGTGCTGAGGGGGTGCTCCGGCGACGTGAAAAAGGTCGCCGAAGGTTGGCTTGCCGGAAACTTGAAGGATTCGGGAATCGCCTGCGACCTGCATGAGCACGGATGCCATGAAGCCTGATGGATTCCGTGAAATCTCCACAAACGCGGCGATCAACTCTTACGCCGTTCCTGGTTCTGGCCGTTGTTCACAAATTTTACACGGAGAAGCGGGAACTCCTTATTCTTAACATGCTGAAGGCGCAGCCGATCGTTCCAATCGAGGAGCAGGGGTTGACCATTGCCTGAAGGCAATGGAAATGACGACGTCAGTACCAGGAACCCACATTTGACAGACGCCGAAGATAACGCATTGTCGGATGAAGAGCTGATGGGCAGGATGAAGCCGGCCGATATCCTGAGGCAGTTGTGATGGAAGTTGCGATAAAACCGCCTTGACATAAAAGATCGCTTTTTCTATCTTGACCCCACGCAAAAACAGGTTCTTGCAAGAATCGGATTGATGGTCGCGTTTATTTTGACGAGGACGATTTATGGGGGCAAGCTCGTCGGATGGCCGGATTGAAAACCGTGTGTCTGAAAACAGGGGGATCGAGAACGCCGTGAACGCAGCGACACCGAAAACAAAGAACCTTTATAACAAGATGGAGTGGGCGGGGGCTTTCGGCGACGTCGGCACCCTGATTCCCTTTGTGGTGGCCTACATCACCATCGTGAAGGTGGAACCTCTCGGGCTTCTTCTCATGTTCGGTCTTGCCTTGATGGCGTCCGGCTTCTATTACCGGACGCCTCTTCCGATCCAGCCCATGAAGGCCATCGGAGCGGCGGCCGTTGCCGGGGGCATCAGCCCGGCGGCCCTTTTCGGATCAGGTCTCACCACGGGACTTTTCTGGCTTCTCGCCGGCGCTACGGGGGCGATCCGGCCGATCTCCAAGCTTGCAACCAAGCCGGTTGTGCGCGGCATCATGCTGGGTCTGGGGCTCTCCTTCATGGTGGCTGGAATCAACCGCATGAAGACGGCGCCGGTTCTTGCGGGCATCGCCTTGGTTGTCACCTACCTTCTTCTGACGAACCCCAGGATTCCGGCCATGTTCATGCTGCTGATCATCGGAGTCATCTCCGCGGTGATCATGGACCCTCAACTGATGTCGGAACTGACCAAAATCCATATCGGCTTCAAGCTTCCGGTCTTCAGCCTCTCCGCGATGACCTGGAATGATCTCGTCGTGGGCACCTTGCTGCTCACACTCCCCCAGATCCCATTGACTTTTGGGAACGCCGTGATCGCCATTGTCGCTAAGAACAACGAGCTCTTTCCGGATAGAAAGGTCACGGAAAAGAAGATCGCCATTTCCCAGGGCATCATGAACCTGGTTGCTCCGATCTTTGGCGGCGTTCCCATGTGTCATGGCGCCGGCGGGATGGCCGGGCACGTTCGCTTCGGGGCGAAGACGGGCGGGGCGCTGGTTATCCTTGGAAGCCTCCTCGTTTTGATCGCCCTGTTTTTCAGCGATTCCGTGGCCATCTTTTTCAAGATATTCCCGAACGCGATCCTGGGCGTGATCCTGTTCTTCGCGGGTTCCGAGCTGGCGATCGTGGTCAGGGACATCGGCGACAAAAAATCCGATTTCTACGTGATGCTCATCGTAGCCGCCTTTGCCATGTGGAACATGGGCGCGGCCTTCCTGGTGGGGGTCATTCTGGACAACTCGCTGAGAAGAGGGTGGATAAAGATTTGACGCGCTGAGTGATACCTGCTCAAAATATCGATTGGAATCGGACGAGCCACCATGCAATAGAGCGAATGGGCTTCCCCCGACGCAAAACAGGCTCAACTGGAATAGACTGTGCAATATCATGAATATACCAACTCTGTTTGAAATCCTGAAAACGGCCCTGTATGTCGGCGCTGTCGGCTACGGCGGACCGGCGATTCTGGCGTTGATGAAGAGAGTCATCGTCCATGAAAAAGAGTGGATCTCCGATGAGGAGTTCATGAATGCCTTGAGCCTGTCGCAGATCTTGCCGGGGGCGACGGGGGTGACCCTGCTGGGTTACATCGGCTGGAATGAGAACCATCGGCGTTTCGCTTCTGGTCTTTTAAATGGATACTTTTGATCCGGTTGGATATCGAACTGGATACTTCATCCGGATACAATATATCCATATTGGAATACATTATAATATAAATTCTACTTCATAATTACTAATAGTACAAATGATATTAGTTATTTATGCTTTTTAACCTTCAATGGCATGTCTCTTGCTATATAGCCAGTAACCAATTCTCTTTAAAGGAGACACAAATCATGAAGAAACTGATGATGATTGTTGCGGTGATCGTCCTGGCGGCGATCGTGGTTTCCTCGGCGATGGCCTACAAAGGAATGTGGGGAGAGTATGGCAGCGCACCCGGCAACGTCGCGGATATTGCCGCGGCGCATGACCTTAACCTGACGGCCGAGCAGACGGAGAAGATCAACACCCTGCGTGAGGCTTACCTGAAGGAGATAAAGCCTCTTCGGGATCAACTGTACCAGATAAGAGGCGAATTGAAATCCTCCTGGTTGCAGACCACGCCGGATCGGGATAAAATAACGACCCTCCAGCGGGATGCCACGAACCTCCGCAACCGGATGGAGGAGAAGATGAACGCACACCGTCTGGATCTCTTCCAGGTTCTGACCCCGGAACAACAGGCGAAGGTACAGGCCGATGGTGCGGGCCGGGGCATTCACAAGGGGGGCGGTTATCTCCGGTAGTCCGGTTCCCACTCAGGAATTTTAACAAGGCGGGAGCGGAAACATAAGGGAGTGGATGATGCAGAAAACTCCTTGTATTTTTGCCGTGTCGTCTGGTTAGAACGTCGGTTGGGTTCACGATTTCAAACGTGGAAGCCGGCCGACTTTTACGGAGCAGTCGGAGGATGAAAAATGAGTCTGGTGGTTGCTGAAAACATTACCAAGGACTATTGGGTTGGGGAGGTCGTCGTGCCGGCCCTCCGGGGGGTCAGTTTTGCGATCGATCCCGCCTCGTTTGTATCGTTTATCGGGCCTTCGGGGAGCGGCAAGACGACCCTCCTGAACCTCATCGGCTGCCTGGACGCTCCAACTTCCGGCCGGATGACCGTGGCCGGGATGGATGTAGGCAGCCTCGACCGCCGGCAGGGCGCCGCCTTTCGTGGCGCCAACATCGGCTTTATTTTCCAGGATTTCAATCTCCTCCCGGTGCTGACGGCCTATGAAAACATCGAGTATCCCCTTCTCATGGTCCGAAACGTTCCCCCGGAGGAACGGCGGCGGCGGGTGACCGAACTGCTGGAGGCGGTCGGCATGGCGGATCAGGCGGGCAAACGTCCGGACCAGCTCTCGGGCGGTCAGAAACAGCGCGTGGCCATTGCCCGCGCCCTGGTGGCGGACCCAAAGGTCGTCCTGGCCGATGAACCCACGGCCAATCTCGATTCCCGGACGGCCCGCACGGTCATCGAATTGATGAAAACGATGCGGGACCAACGCCGGACCACCTTTATTTTTTCCACACACGACCAAAAACTCGCGACCGAGGTGGAGGTGCTCTTCCGACTGGAAGACGGCCTGCTCCAGAGTCGCCGGAACGGGGAGGAATGAAACATGACGGATCTCTACAAAATCGCGTTGCGGAACCTTTTGCGCTACAAACGCAGAACCCTGCTCACGGCCTCCCTGATCACCGTCGGCGTGGTCTTCGTCCTGATCTTCGTCGCCGTCTCCGGATCGTTCAAGGCGATGATGATCGGCCAGATCACCGACTCCATGATGGGTCACATCCAGATCCACAAGAAGGGCTATGTCGCCTCCATCGACAACCTGCCCCTCAACCTGAATCTGAAGTCCCAGGCCTTCGCCCGGATGGACGAGATCCTCCGGAACCGGAAGGATATCGAGGCCTCCTCGCCCCGTCTCAAGTTCGGCGGCCTCTTCAGCAACTTCGCCGAATCGACGAACGTCCGCCTTAACGGCGTCTATCCTGAACGGGAATTCAAGACCGTTCCGCTGCTGACATCACGCATCATCGAGGGCAAAAAAACCATCGGGAAAGGGGAGATCCTCATCCCGGCCTTACTTGCCAAAGGGATGAAGGTGAAGGTGGGGGATCCGGTCGTCATCGTGGCGACGAACCAGGACGGTTCCGTCAACGGCAAACAGTTTGTGGTGGCGGGCATCCTGGAGGGTGTGACGGGACCCGGGGGACGGGACGGCTACATCCATATCGAGGACGCCGCGGAGCTGCTCCGGATGCCGGCGCTGGAGATCAGCGAGATCGCCATCCGGCTGAAGGATTTCGACCGGCTGCAGCCGGTGTTTCAGGAGATCACGAAACAGATGGAGGCGGAGTTCCGAAAAGACGACAAATTTCCGCTGGAGATCCACACCTGGGAAGGTCTGTCCCCCTTCTTCAACATTGCCCGGATGCTCGACGTCATGACCTTTTTCATCAAGCTGATGCTGGTGGCCCTGGTCCTGATCAGCGTTCTGAATGTGATGATCATGGCCGTTTACGAGCGGATCCGGGAGATCGGAACCATGGCCGCCATCGGTACGCCGCCCGGCAAGATCCTCTCGCTGTTCATGTTGGAGGGTCTCTCCCTGGGGGTCCTCGGGGCGCTCATCGGTGGTGCAGTGGGGTTCGCGCTGCTCTCCGTCCTGAACCTCTCCCACATCACCTTCGATTTCGGCCTGCAGAAAGGTCTGCTTCTGAGGGCCTCCGTGAACCCGATGGATTTCGTAGCGATCGCGCTGATCGTGATCCTGGTCTCCGTCGTCGCGAGCCTGGAACCGGCCTTCAAGGCCTCGCGGATGGAGCCGATCGTCGCCCTGCGGCATGTGTAGGCGGGTACGGACGTCGTCGCGACTTTTACCCGCCGCATGGCTCAGCGGGAGGCGGGCGATTTGACCGGAGACTGAACCCAGAAAGGAAAGAAAAGATGCTAACATCCCATAAATTATTCACGGTCCTGGCGGTTCTGTTTCTGGCCGCGCCCGCTGCGGCCCTGGACGGAACGGCCTTGTTGAAGCAGGTGGACCGGAACCTCAACCCCGAATCCTACGAGATGTACCGCAAGCTCATCAACGTGGAGCCCAGCGGCGCGAAGAAGGAATTCACCCTCTTTTCCGTGAAGAAGGGGGCGGACAAGGTCGCCGCCCTCTTTCTCGCCCCGGCCAGCGAAAAGGGCCGGAGCACGCTGCGCCTCGGCGACAACATGTGGCTCTACATACCGAACGTCGGCAAGCCCATCCGCATCACGAGCCTCCAGTCCGTCGTCGGGGGGGTCTTCAACAACGCGGACATCCTGAGCCTCGATTACGCCGCGGAATACGACGTCATCCGCGTGGAGGACGCGGGGAAAGAGCACCTGCTGCTCCTGAAGGCCAGGACCAGGAACGTGGCCTACGATCAGCTCAAGATGTGGGACCCTCTATTTCAAGGACGTCAAGAGTTTCGGCGGTGGCATCACGCGGCCGGCGTTGATCGAAACGGACAGCCCTCTTTACAAGGGCTACAAGTCGGTCATGATCTACGCCAAAATCAAGAAGAGATCCTTCAAGGACGAGGTGTTTACGCTGACCTTCATGCCGAACCTGGAATCCCTGCGTTAAGAGGGAAAAAAGGATTGTTGATGCCCCGTTTGATCCGCGGATTGATTCTGTTCATCGGTTTTGTGCTGCTCCTGCCCACAGCGGGTCTTGCCGAAGAGTCCTATAGCTTCGACGCCTCGGAAATCGAGAAGAAATCCTATCATTTCGGCGGTTACGTGGAACTCCGCCCCGTTGTGTACGGTCTGGACAGGGATTCCGCCCTTTACAAACTAAGACGAATACGGACTACCGGTACGCGTCCTTTACAGGCGGCGCCGAGCGGACGGCCATCTTCGAGGGGTATGGAACCTTGAAACCATCAGACTCCTGGAAGTTCGAAATCGGCAAGAAGAATCTGAAATGGGGCAAGGGTTATGCCTGGAACCCGGTCAATTTCCTCGACCGCGCCAAGGACCCCAACGATCCCGAGCAGTCCATCGAAGGGAACATCATGGCTACGCTGGATTACATCCGGAGCTTCGACGGCCCGCTGAAAACCCTTTCCTTCACACCGGTCCTCTTCCCTGTTTACGATCACATGAACGACGACTTCGGCGAGAACAACCGCCTCAACGTGGGAGGGAAGGTCTATCTCCTGCTGTACGATACGGACCTGGATCTGATCTATGTCGCCGACGGCAGCCGGACGGCCCGTATAGGCATGGATTTTTCACGGAACATCACGACCAGCTTCGAGATTCACGGCGAACTGGCCCACATCCGGGACGACCGGAAACAGGTTCTCGACGCGGCCGGCGCCGTTCATTCGGAAACCCGGGACGCCGTCAGCGGCCTGATCGGCGTCCGCCATCTGACCACCTTCGATCTGACGACCATCTTTGAATACTACCACAACGGCACGGGGTTCAGCCCCGACGCCATGGAAAACTATTTCGGTTATATCGAGCGGGGCTACGAGCTCTATCGGACGACGGGGAACGCCCGGATGCTGACCGGCGCGCAAAACCTGACCGCCGGCGGCTATGGCCGCAACAACCCGATGGAGGATTACCTCTACCTGAGGCTGAGCCAGAAGGAACCGATGGACATCCTCTATTTCACCCCTTCCCTGACGACGATGGTCAATCTGAACGACCGGAGCTACAGTATCACGCCGGAGCTGCTCTACACGGGGATCACCAACCTGGAGTTGCGTCTCCGATTCGGATGGATCCGCGGCGGCCGGGAGACGGAATTCGGGGAAAAGCCCAACGACTACCGCCTCGAACTCCGGGCGGGGTACTACTTTTAGGAGACTGGTCATGAACCGGCCGCAGGTCGCGTCCTTCCCCCTGCTCCGTACTCTCGATCGAAATTACGCATGGCATCCTTCATGGTTCCCCCATGGAATCAATGCATAAACGAAATCCGGATAGCCGGTTATTCTAAGAGAACCAGTGCAAAATAATTCCATCCGCCATAAGTTTCCTTGTTTGTGTCAATATCAAAACCATTGGCCCTTACGGTTTTAAAAACATCGATACCGCATGCCTCCATAAGCGGTCTGACCCTAAGTTTTTTTTGCGCCACATCCGGGGACTCATCCTGAGCCTCTTTTTCACCGGACGGTCAGGCGGTCCCTCCGCCGGATGAAAGCGAGGTCAGCGCAAATGCCTTATAATACCCCATATGGTAAGCCTCGCCTTCAAGCTGGACTGCAATATCCGTTAGCAATTTTCCCTTGCCTCCCTTCAGCAGAATGGCTTTATGATATTCCTTCACCACTTTCTTTGTGCTTTCCGCATCGGGAGCAAACGGAGGATGACACGCGTCCTTTTCATACAGCGCACAGCCGTACAGACATTTCCATCTGACCCATTCCTCTACGGCTATCGTATCTGCGGAGATGATTTTTGCCTTATCAGCACCCAATTCAAGCCCTCTCTTCAACAAATGCTGCTCCATATCTTTTTCCTCTTTCAATCCCATTGAGCTTCCTGATGAGGGGATGGATTCTTCTGTCTTGGCCGGGAAATAAGGGCATTTTACCTCTCTGCATCCATGTGGATGTCTGTGAGAGTAGTTGCAGATTGTTCCTTTTATCATGGGCAATGGGATACCGAATCTTTCTTTCAAATAATCTCCTGCCGTTTCAAGAGATGACCTCACATATGCCTTGCAGCAGCTTGGTCCGGTAAGCTCTGTAATTGCCCGCGAAACTCTTGTAACCGCCTCCATGGTGGTTTTCTGTTCCTCATCTTTGCCGCATTTTGAACCGGTGAGAATAGCGAAGCATGCCCCTATCGCCGGAACAATTCCGCAAACCCCGGTAAGTCCGCAGTATCCCCCGTGCGCCTGTTTTCCCGTGCGTATAAAAACTTCCTTGATGTGTTCATTGATTATTTTCCGAGAACCTTCATTTCGTATAGCGGCCATTAAAGCGCCCGCAGCGATATAGGCATGATTACAGCCCAGCATGGGGAGCCCGGGATGGCTCATCATTACTTCCGCTATTTCTACGGGGTCATTTAATTTTGTGCCCAATGCAATCTCTTCGATCACATTCAGGGAATCTTTATTGTGGCACGCTTCGCACAGGTAATGACCATTCGGACACCGGATATGCCCGTGGTCTGCTTTTTGACAGCATGTGCAGGTCATTTCGATAGTCTGGTCGAGGTATTCAAGAGAAGAGCCGCACACCATACAATTCTCTGTCTTGATCTCGAAATTTTGAACACCATCCAATGCTTCTAAACTTACAATCGGATGTCCGCCGGACTCCGTTGAAGTGGGTCAGCAAGCGGATGGATTCTTATCTTTTATTTCATCCGTCATGGTTTTCTCCTATTAAAATCATATCAAAGCCCTGCAATCATTTCTTTTTCGTCTCGTTTATAAAATCTCTTGCCTTATCGCCTCTCAGATATTCTGCAAGACCGACAACTCCCTCAACCAGATACTTGGAGCGGTAGCCCTTTAACGTTAGATATGTCCGTGCAATCTCGGCCCGGTCATAATGGGGACAAACCGTGACGATAATTTTTGTTTTGTCGAGTTCGTTCAGCCGCGCAGGGAGTTCGTTTATCGGGATGCTTTTGATAAAGCTGAAATTATAGGTCTGATACTCTTCGGAAAATCGAATATCAATGATTTGGACCATACCCTTTTTGTAAAGGTCAAACAATTCAGGGATTTCGATTTTCATATTTTTGCGTTCTTTATAGTCAAAAGTTTTCAAATAATCATCAAAAGAAACACTTTTCAACTCCTGGGCATACCCAGTCGTTGCCATCAGAGCCGCAAAAAGTACCATCACAACCAGTTTCATTTTTTTCATAATATCTCCTTATTTAATCTCTTAGGGTAACTACCCCGCCGCATGCGGCGGGGTAGTCCATTGAACAAATTGCGCCGGACTGCGGTCTCTCTGTCTTTGGCGCCGATAAAGAAAATCGTTAATCCAGGTCGCCGCTGGTCCTGGCGAATGCGTGACACTTGCTGCACGAATTCGGCATGATGTCGTAGTCATGACCTTTCGACGGATCAGGATTCTTGAGAATCGCGCTCTGGCCGGGCCAGACAATGTCGAAGACGTGGGACGCTACATTGCCCTCGGCCACGGCGCTCTTCCCATTCTTGTCGAAATCCAGATGGTACTCGGCATCTACGCTGACATCCTGTAACTTGCCGGTTTTCGGCATATGGCACGACGTGCAGTTGCCCACCGGCATCTTCGGATCGTCCGGCGTATAGAGCGCCCCGCCCATCCCGGCGCCCGCTTGCATGTGTTTGGCCACGGCCCGGGCGACCCGGTTGCGGGCCAACGCGGCGTCTGCGGGTTTCACCAAGACCGCGGTCCCATCCTTTGTGACCTTGCGGCCCGCGTCGAGCTGAAGCGCCGCTACATCGGCCTTGGATATATCCTTGAACTGACCGCTGGTTGCATGGCACGCCAGGCACAGGGTGTTGTTCCCATAGGCTGCATTTGCGAAATCGTAGCCGCCAACTTTAAGCGATGCCGGTCCCGCAGCCAGAGTGTGGGCGTCGTGGCATGTAGCGCAGGTGAGCTTTTCGGATTTGTTGTTGGCATGGACGGACCGGTTCAACTCGGAAATCTCCATGGAGTGAGCAACACCGTGGGTCTGGTCGGGCCAGGTCATGAACGTCCCTTCCTTCCAGTTACTTCCGCGGTCGACTCTGGCCTTGTCGAAGTTGAAATAGAAAGTCGCGAGATCGTAAATGCCCGGGACGAAGAACCCGTGGCCAAGGGTATCCTTGTATTTCGCGTCATAGGGCGGCTTGAAGATCCCCATCGGATTCTCGCTCTTTCCATCGTGGGAGCCATGGCACTGCCCGCAGAGTTCGTTGCTTGCCTTTGCCGTCAGATACTTGGGCGCGATGATCTTCGTCTTGTCGGATGTCTTCGCGTGCTCCGAACCCGGGCCGTGGCAACTCTCGCAGCTTATATTCAGATCTTTGTAGTCCCAGGAGGTGACGACGGCTTTGAACCCGGGGAAGTCCTTGGTTTCGATCGTAAGACCGGTGGCGTGGCACGCGGCGCAGTTTCGAGAGAGTGTGTTATCAGGCGTAGCCCAATCAGTAGGGGACTTCTGCCAGAACATCGGGGCTCCGACCTCGCCTTTGGCCAATGCAGCCGAACCCTCGGGGGTGCCGTCCTGCATGATGTAAACCGGCATGAAGGCGATATAATCCTGTTTCTGCCCTTCCCGGGATACATTGTTGTCTTTCATCCATTTTGCGATATATGGCACGTCCTGGACTCTGCACATGTAGCGCTGCTTCCCCTCGCCGAAATTGGGGTGGCGGTCGGGAATTCTGTGGTTTGGGTCCATGTACCCCTCGCCCCAGTTGCCCTCGCCGCCGATCGTGGCTGCAACCGGAATCCAGACCGCACCCTCAGGTCTGTCCGAACAGTCCAGATCATCCTCGGTCAGGGAGACACCGTCTTTCTGCTCGGGGTAGAACTTGAAGAGATACTGGCGATTGGGTTCATTGCCTTTCGTGCACAGAGCCACATTGACCATACCCTTGCCGTCCAGAGGGTCCTGCACCATGAGCAGTTTGCCCTTGGGATCCCTTGGCAGGTATTTGCCGTCAGGCTCCGGCCACTTGTTCTTGTAAACCATGTGACTCGTCCCCTCGGTTACGAAGCGCGAGTGAGCAGCCGCGTTCGGGGTGCCGTCAAGGGACTTGAACATATTGGCGTCGTGACACCCGGAGCAATTCTTCATCCCTACATAGGTGGCGGCTGCGCTGGGACGGCCCGAGAGGCTTATCTCCACGCCGGTGACTTTGGCGCCGTTCTTTACGGAGATGGATTTCAGGGTCTGACCGTCCAAATACGCCTTGGAAGGCGTTTTCACATAGAGGTACACCAAGCCGGGAGCCACGCCGGTTAATTTGAAGAAACCGGACGAATCCGTGGTTGCCTTGACGCTCTGGCCCTCCACGGTCACGGTGGCCCCCTTCACGCCAACGCCCTTGACATCTTTTACCTTTCCCGAGATCGCGGCAAGCGCCGCACGTTGGTCCGCCTGTGCCAACGTCATCGATGACATACCGCCACCGACCATGCCGCCCACCAGGATCAACAGTACGAAAACTAAAAACATCCTCTTCATAAAATCCTCCTACGTTAAATGGATTCGTTTCCATCCGGAAACGCTAACATCTTGAAAAAAGAGGCCTTCTTCACATTACCATGCCTTGTGAATCATTCAGCATTGGTGGCTGATTGGCAAACTAACCAACAGATAATGAAAAAAATTATCTGCACAGGCACTTCATTTGCTTTTTTACATTGTTCTCGATGACGACGGTGGCGCATTTAAAGAAGTCCGCCACACACGGCACTTCGAGTCTATATATCGTTTCAGTTCCGTTTTTCTTTGAAGAGACGATTCCTGCTTCTTTCAAGACGAGCAGATGAAAGGGCGTTCTCCGCCCCTGAGAAATTCAATGACCATCAAACGCACCGGATGGGCCATTGCCTTGATGATTTTTACCCTTAATTCCGCCTCGGAGAAGGTTATCACGCATTCATCCCTTCAAGCTAGTCAGTGTTGGCGTATATACCAACGAACCAACACATTGTCAAGCAAAATTGTCCAGTTTTTTATCTCGTTCTTAGGCGTCTATCGCATTTTTCATGCTGCCTTGGCGGGTTAGAATATGTTCACACCGCTTGTCGATCATCTTCATAAAATCGAGGGCGCCCTGCACATCTCTGTCGAGGACGATCCTTTTAATTTTTATATATTCGTCGTACGTAAACGTTACAACCGCCTGATCAGGCATGACAACCTCCTATAAGTTTCCCTTATAATCGGTGCGAGCTCCCAGACCGAGCTCGAAGATTGGCCGTCACTTGGGTTCGAGAAACGCATCAGACTTCTTATCCAACCTGGTTAAATATTCCATGGCCCGCTTACCGTCCGCGTCCTGAACGATCTTGTTCAACGTCCGGAGCTCTTCCTGTGAAAACGTAATAACCACCTTGTTTTTCATCCTTAATCCTCCTTCTACCGGTGATCGGCGCCCGTGATTCCCATACCGGCGCATATTTCGAGTAATGCCTCTCGCAGAGGAGAGAACTTCCCCTCTTCTTCAAAGACGGGAAGACAAAGTCTCACAGAGGCTTCCCCCGTCCAGACATGCATGGCCAAGGCGAGGCAGGTCGGCAAGCCGCACCGGCCGCAATTGGTTCCGGGCAGGCGTTTGAAAATTTCCAGCGCGGGCGGCTTTTTCCGCGTCTCAAAGCAAGGCGCGATCTTGTCCCGGTCACTCCAGGTCTGCTCGGCAAGGAAGCGAATCCGTTCCAGAGTCAGCCAGGAGTCCACAATCTCGTCCGCCTTGGCAATCGTGATGCGCCTCGGGTAAAGCGCGATCATGCGGTAGCCGTCCATGAAGGTCAGCGTCTCCGCCTTCGGTGTGTATGAAGCCTGGGGCAGCACCGCGTTCAGATAGGGGAGGAGCGGGCCCAAGTCCCCCTCCAGGTGGGCGATGAGCCGGATCTTTTTGTAATCGGCGACACAGGGACTGAGTACCATAATGGCCGCACGCCGGAAACACCCGCTCTGTTCCGCCTCTTCCGGCGCCGGTCCGTCCGGCATGGTTGAGTTCGCAATTTGGTAATCGACCCATCCCGAGAAAGTGATATCAGGCGCCGCTGACTCCAGCGTGGCACGCTCCTCCCTGCTCATGACAAGCGCCGGTACGGCAACCAGGGAAAGCGCCGGGGTTGGGTCTATACGCTCGCAGGCGGCGCCGATGGTGTTAAGCACCGTTGACGCCCGTTGAAACTCGGTCAGGACGGGGAAGGTTGTCACGAGTAAATCGGTTTCCATCGTATATCCCTTTTGTCCTGTTGTCTCTCGTCTTTTTAGGCACGGGGAGAGGCGGGGGTTTTCCTGCCCTCAGCGGCAGCCGGCCTCGCTCTTCTTCTCAAGCCATACCGCGAGTTTTTTCAGGAGCCCAACGGCTTCCGCGTTGCTGGTGAATGCGGTACGGAGCGTTTCGAGGCACTCCCGCGTCAAAAAATCTTCGGCCGGCCGAAGCGAGTAATAGCCCCATTGACCGGCGCGTCTGTCGGTAACCAGACCGGCTTTGTACAAGGTACGCAGGTGACGCGATGCTTTGGACTGGGTAATTTCCAAAACCGCCATGAAGTCGCAGACGCACAATTCCTTCTGATTGAAGAGGAGCCAGAGCATCTTTAACCGGGCTTCGTCCGCGAGGACCTTGAAAAATGAAGCGGCCTGTTTCATGATGAATCTCCATCGAGGGTGTACATTCGCATAACCGGTTGTTCAGATGAAGTCAAGAACAATTCGGGGAAAACCGGACCACGGCCGCCTCGAACTCCGGGCGGGGTATTCTTTTTGGGGAATTCCGGACTGCCCTTATCTGCGGCTGATCGGGTGGGGCCAGGCGATGGAGGGAAACAGGATGACAATTCCATAAGAACAGAGGAGGGGT
>JAPLJX010000374.1 GCA_026388375.1 Deltaproteobacteria bacterium | reverse complement strand
TGGGCGCAGGCCTGCCCATTACGACATCGGGCATGACGGTCAACCGTTTCTGCTCTTCCGGGCTGCAGGCGATCGCGGACGCGACGGCAAAAATCCGGGCGGGTTGGTCCGAGGTGATGATTGCCGGAGGTTGCGAAACGATGTCTCACATCCCGATGGGGGGTGGCATCTTCCGGCCCAGTCCCGATTGGGCCTTTGACGGGAGCATGCCGGTCGTCTATGTCTCCATGGGGGTGACGGCCGAGAATGTGGCCGCCGACTACAAGATTTCGCGGGAAGATATGGACAAGTTCGGCCTGGAAAGCAACCGTCGGGCTTATGAGGCGATCAAGGCGGGAAAATTCAAGGAGGAGATTATCCCGATCACATCCTACAAATACAAGGTCCTCAAGAACGGAAAGCGGGTCCGGGAAAAGTTCGTCTTTGATACGGACGATGGCGTCCGTTGGCCGGCCAAACTTGAGGAGATGGCCAAACTGAAGTCCCCCTTCAAGCAGGGGGGGACCGTCACGGCTGCCAACTCCTCCCAGATGACGGACGGCGCCGCTTTCTGCATGCTGATGACGGTGGAAAAGGCGAAGGCCATCGGTGTGAAACCGATTGCCAGACTCGCCTATTTTGCCGTGGCGGGATGCAGGGCGGAGGAGATGGGTGTAGGGCCGGCCTATGCGATTCCCAAGGTCCTGAAGATGGCGGGACTCACGACGAAGGATATCGACGTCTACGAGATCAACGAGGCGTTCGCATCCCAGGCCCTCTATTCGATTCGGGCGATCGGAATCGAGGACCGTTTGAAAGCGGGCGATATCAATCCCAACGGCGGGGCCATCGCCCTCGGTCACCCGCTGGGGTGTACGGGCGCGAAGCTGACCGCGCAGCTCCTGCATGAACTGAAACGGCGAAAGGCCAAAAGAGGTATTGTTTCGATGTGTATCGGTGGCGGCATGGGTGCGGCGGGAATCTATGAGATGCTCTAAATCATCGCTCATTCTGGTCACCTGCGGAAGCGGAAATCGAATAGGTTGATGATTTTTCGCTTGAAAAGGGGATTCCTTTGGGATATACGTTACGCCGTTTGGGCGGTTAACTCAGCGGGAGAGTGCTACCTTCACACGGTAGAAGTCACTGGTTCAATCCCAGTACCGCCTACCATGAAAATCAAGGGGTTGCGGTTGAAGCCGTAACCCCTTTTTTTGAAGTTACCCTTGCAGTTGATTCGGCCATGATGAAGAGCCGTTGAAGGCGAATGCCGAACCGACATCCGATTTACAGCCCAAGGTAGGTTTTACGCAGAACCTCATCTTGAAGCAGTTGCTGGCCGGTCCCTTGCGCGATGATCTTTCCCGAGGAGAGGACGTAATTGCGACAGGACATTTTAAAGACCAGACTGACTTCCTGTTCGACAAGAAGAATGGTTATCCCCAGGCGGTTGATCTTGGCGATTTTCTCGAAGACTTCCCGGCGTATCAGCGGGGCGAGGCCCGTGGATGGTTCGTCGATGCATAACAGCTTCGGTTCAGACATGAAGGCCCGGCCGATGGCCAGCATCTGTTGTTCTCCACCCGAAAGGGTGCCGGCGATTTACAATTCATAGACCTTATCCAGGGTCTCCCGGCTTTTTATCCGGTCCTTTTGCAGGTAGGCCCCCGCCAGCAGATTTTCCATAACACTCATTTCCCGAAAGGGTCGTCTCCGTTCGGGGCAGAGAACAAGCCCCCTCCGGACAATTTCATGGGCCGGAATCTGATCAATCCGCTCGCCGTTGAAGGTTACCGTTCCTTCCAGGAAGATATCGCCGGAAGTGGACCGTCGCTTGATCTCCTTTTCCCAGGCCACCAGGCCGCTGATGGCCCGAAGGGTTGTCGATTTGCCGGCCCCGTTCGGTCCGACCAGGCTGACCAGTTCGCCGGTGTCCACTGTCGACACACATGCTTAGATCGTTGATGAGTACAGCCTTTTCATAACGGACGTTTAGATGGGCGATTTCCAAGAGCACGGTTATTGGCCTCCTCCCTGGCCCAGATAGGCCTCGATGACCTGAGGGTTGTTCACCACATCATCGGGCTTCCCTTCGGCAAGAAGGGTCCCGAAATTGAGGACGATGATGCGATCGACGATCTTCATCAACTGCTGCAGCTTGTGTTCGACGATGATCATCGCCGGTCCTTCGCTGTGCAGACGACCGAAGCGCCCGCCCTTGTGAAGCCGCCGGATCGATTTGGCCATCAAATCGGTCTCTGCCGGGCTGAGCCCGCCGAAAGGTTCGTCCAGAAGGAGCAGGTCGGGTTCCGTGGCCACGGCCCGGGCGACTTCCAGCCTTTTCAGATCGCCCTGGGAGAGGGTGGATGCCTTCTCCAGGGCCATATCAGAAATACCAGCAAATTCAAGCGCATCCATCGCTTTGGATTCAACGACCTTGACCCACTCCCCGCGCTTCATGGCCCGGGGAGAGAGGCAGGAGACCATGACGTTGGCAATAATGGGCAGTCGGCGAAACGGCCTCATGTTCTGAAAGGTGCAGGCGACGCCCATGTTGACAATATCCCAGGTCTTAAGACCCACGAGTTGTTTGCCCTGAAAACGAACGCTTCCGGAATCCGGTTTCAGGATCCCGGTGAGCAGGCGCAACAACGTGGTCTTGCCCGCCCCATTGGGACCGATCAGACCCAGGATCTCCTTGTTCTCCATGCGAAAGTGGACGTTGTCCACGGCCCGCAGACCTCCGAAACTTTTGGTCAGCGCTTCTACTTCCAGGAAAGGTACGGCCATATCAGCACTCCTCCCCCTCTTCCCTCAACTCCCGTCGGGAAACCTTGCCCACATCGGTTTTCGGCAACTCGCCGCGGAACTCGACAATCTTGGGAACCTTGTAGTGGGCCAGTTTCTCTTTGCAGAAATCGATGATCTCCTCTTCCGAGACTTTGCCCCGGGCCTCGCTTTCCAGGACGACATAGGCTTTGATCAGGTTGCCGACCGCGGGATCCGGCACGCCGACGACGCCGGCGGCCTTGATCTGCGGGTGCTGATAGAGGACCTCCTCGACATGCCTGGCGAAGACAGAATACCCTTTGTATTTGATCAGGTCGCGCTTGCGGTCGAAGAAATGAAAATAGCCCTCCTCGTCCATGCTGACCAGGTCTCCGGTGCGCATCCACCTCTCTCCGTCGATGTCCATCATGATCTCTTTGGTACTGTCCGGTCTTTTCCAGTAACCCTGCATGATGTTGGGTCCGGATAAAATCATTTCGCCCACTTCTCCCACGGGGACAAATTCCGTCCCATCCGACTCAATGATGGCGGCTTTGATATTCGGAATGGGCACCCCGAAAGAACCCTTCTTGCTCCGGTTGAGAGGGGTGCTGTGGCTGACGGCCGTGGTTTCCGTCATCCCATAACCCTCATAGATCCTGGATCCGGTCCGCTTTTCCCAGGCATCGGTGGTCGATTCATGCAGGGTGTCGGCTCCGCAAACGATCAGCTTGAGCCGTTTCCAGTTGACCCGGTCGGTCTTCTCGTACTCTTTGAGATATTCAAAAAGGGTAGGCACGCCATAGAAGCCGGAGGCCTGGTAGCGCTCCATGGCCGACAGGATCTCATCGATGTCCGGAGTGGTGAACAGGACCAGGGTCGCTCCCTGGGTCAGTCCGCCGAGCATGACCACCACCTGGCCGTAAATGTGAAAAAAGGGCAGGAAGGCCATGACCACCTCTTTCCCCTCCTCGAAGATGGGCCAGAAGGCCAATACCTGCCCCTGGAGGGAGACGAGATTACGATGGGTCAGCATGGCCGCCTTCGGGAGCCCCGTCGTGCCGCCGGTGTAGGGCAGGACAGCCAGGTCCTTACGCGGGTCGATCGTAACAACGGGTGGGGCAGCGGAAGATCTCTTCAGAACATCCTGAAACGAATAAAGCCCCTTCTGTTTGATCTCTTCGGCGGAAAGGGTTCTTTTTCCACCGTAAGCCTTTGCCTTGGCGCTCTTTCCGAACAACTTCTTCAGGGCGGGGAGGTATTCGTCAATGCTGGTCAAAATCACCCGCTCCGGATGGACCCCGGCTTTTTCCAGGTTGTCATAGAGGATGTCCTGGCAGACGACGGTTCCTGCCTCGCTGTCCTCGATCTGGTGTTTGACCTCGATGCTGGTATAGACCGGACTGATCGGTGTGACCTTGGCGCCCAGCCGGAGCGTGGCGAAATAGGCAATCACATACTGGGGGCT
>JAPLJX010000133.1 GCA_026388375.1 Deltaproteobacteria bacterium | reverse complement strand
GGGCCGCCAGAAGCCGAACTGCCGTGAGAAATGTTCATCATAGATTTGGACAAAGGTTGCAAAATAGTCCTCCACGCATCGATAATAATCGGACAACCGGGGATTCCGGGGGTGATAGACAGCGGTAGTAAGGGACACGATCTCTCTCCTCCGAGGATATCATGCCGCCACAATGTAGAACGACCGTTCTATTTGTCAAGAGTGATTTTGCGATATTCATATGCATATTTGTCCTTGACTATTTGCTTAATTGTCGTTACGATAAAACCATGAAAATGGACTTCGACCCAGTAAAGAGCGAACAGAACACCAAGTTGCGATCCCTGTCTTTTGACAGCGTGGGTGATTTTGATTGGGGGACAGCTATCTACTACGAGGATAACCGACCCGGTAAAGAGCGAACAGAACACCAGGTTGCGTGCCCTGTCTTTTGATAGGGCGGGTGATTTTAATTGGGAGATTCGATATCATGAGGATGAAACCGCTGACCGATAAATCCGGGGAAGTCCGGGAATTGACCAGGGAAGATATGAAACGTTTCCGACCTGCCGCTGAGGTCTTGCCGCAGGAGCTTTTGGCAGTATTGCCGAAACGAAAGCCGGGGCAACGGGGGGCTCAGAAGATGCCGACGAAGGAACCGGTAACCGTTCGTTACAGCCGCGATGTATTGGAATATTTTCGTTCTACAGGCCCCGGCTGGCAGGCACGCATCGATGCCGCGCTAAAAGAATGGGTTGCACAACATGGTCAAGGCAGTGAAAGAATTTTTGAACGCCATGAACCCGTAGTCAGGGGAGGAGGACCCCTTTAATCCCGGCGGCCCCAACCTTGTCTCATAGTGCTACGCGGCTAATCATGGGCTTCAGACGTTGAATACCCGAATCCATCAGTTTGCCAAGCGGCAGGAAACCTGGTTCCGGAGGATGGAGAGGAACGGCGTCCGGATCCACTGGATCGAAGGCGCCGATGAAGAGGCCGCGCTTGGCCTGATCACCGGTCTTGCGGAATGAATCGCGCTCGGGACATCGACAAATACCTGAAAAAATATGCAGTCTCTCCGATGCGTCCCCTTCTGGCGGCATCGGTCGCAGGCGTGGATCAGGCAGTAGTCATTCCGGCCTTGGCGGAAAGTTCCTCTCTCTTCCGCACGCTCTCCTGCATCGCCGCGAATCCGTCCGGCGAGCTCCGCCGGACCCTCGTTGTCTGCGTTGTGAACAACCATCGGCCGACCGTCGCCGCTGAAGAAAAGATCCGCGACAACCAGGTCACGCTGGCCATCCTCAAAGAACTCATGGTCGGGCGCATACCTTCCGCAGCCGGACCTGCCATGCTGAAGGATGATCTCGAACGGATTGCCGGTAGCTCGCTTCGCCTGGGCTGCATCGATGCCTCTTCCACGGATGCGGAGATCCCGGACCGGGACGGCGGGGTGGGGACGGCGAGGAAGATCGGCATGGATGCCGCGCTTACGGTTCTCAACGGAGGGGGGCCGGGTGGAGGGGTGATCTGCTGTCTCGATGCGGACACGTTGGTGATGGAGAACTATTTTGCCGCGGTTTACGCCCATTTTTCGATCACGGACGATCCGGCGGCCGTCGCGGGCTATGCCCATCAAAAACCTGCCGATCCAAGGCTGCTGGCGGCGATCTGCTGCTATGAGATCTTTCTGCGGGCCTATGTGATGGGCCTTTCGTTTGCAGGTTCTCCCTACGCCTTTCATGCGATCGGCTCGACGATGTCGTCTTTCGTTTGCGGGTTCCCCCTATGCCTTTCATGCGATCGGCTCGACGATGTCTTGTACGGCGCAGGCGTATGCGGCCGTCCGGGGGATGAACCGGCGGACGGCCGCAGAGGATTTTCACTTCCTCGACAAGCTTGCCAAGCTCCAGAAAGTAGGCCATATTGGATCGACGACTGTTTTTCCCTCTTCGCGGCCCTCGGATAGGGTGCCCTTCGGAACCGGGCAGCGGATGCTGCGGTTCATGAGCGGGGGGATGGATGAATACCGCCTCCATGACCCCCGAATTTTCGCGATCCTCCGGGAATGGCTGTCCGGGATGGAGGCCGATCCGGACAGGGGAACGGATGCCATCCTGACTGCCGCCCGAAAAATCCATCCGGGCCTGAAGGCGTATCTCGATCTTTCCCGGTTCGCGATCGATTGGCCGGTCATCCGCCGGAACTGCCCGGATGCCGAACATCTCCGACGTCAGTTCCATGTCTGGTTTGACGGCCTGAAGACCCTGAGGCTGGTTCACCACCTCAGCCGCTCTGCATTTCCTCCCGTCCCCATGTTTGAGGGTCTGAAGGACCTTCTCGACCGAATGGGGCAAGCGATTCCCTCGGGCTCCGGGATTCCTGCCGGAATCCCGGAGCCCGACATTCAATTCCGGATTCTGGAAGAACTGCGATCCCGTTTTCCCGAATCGTAGATCACTCCGGAGTTTTCCGGCCAAATTCCGGGAAGCCTGCGGCGAAGGGGCAAATGATGCCAAGCTCTATGATCCCTCGGAATATGCCTCGCTTGAGTAATCCATAATGGTGAAGGTAATCCGTAATGCGCTTGGGATAATATGCCTGGAATAATATGCCTTGACTTTGTTGAGAATGGGAGTACGCTTCAATTAACATAATGATTGACTTAGGAAAATTGACTAATTGTCCTTCCCATATAGGGAAGTAAAAAAAATCTCCCAGCCCTGTCTCTTATTGATGTGACAGGGCTTTTGTTTTTTTGACGTCAAGAGATTAAGGGCGTTGAATTTTATGTGAAGTCTGTGAAGGAGGGTAAAATGAATATACACTTGGTTGAACCGTTGAATCATTTTGTGAAGCTGAAAGACAATGTGTGGGAAAGTGGTTCGTGGGGACTGGATGATAGTCAAGCGAAGAAATTGGTCGGAGGCGAAATCTATTTTCATAAGAAGCGGCAGGAACCCTCTTTTTATGGAGGGACGATACTCGGATACAGGGTTCATCAGGATGGCGAGTATCAGGGAAAGATTGTCTTCAAGCTCCAGCATAGCCAGTCATGCAGAAATGTCAGCACGGATAAATCCGGATGGAGCAAGGATATGAAGATCGTCGAGCGTGATCGGCAATAACCTTGAGAAGCGATGATCGAAAAAGCGATGTTCTCGTCCGGGGGATCGTCTTCGATGGTGTCGCCCGTGCCTGCGCCGAGAAGCTTGACGTCCTGATCAAGAAATAAGACAAATCAACGGTCGTTAAAGGTGACTCAGCATCGATTTCTGTTGAGTCACCTTTTTTTATGGTCAAGGATCCGAAGCGGACTTCATCCTGTCCCTTACCCCGCCTTTTCTGCAGGCGGCCAATTAACTCGTCATGCTTCCCTTCGGCAAAGATGAGAGCGTCGTCTGTAAGCCTGGGAAATATGAACTGCAAAGGTCATAAAATAAAAAGAATCCTTCGACGGCACGACCATCCTTCTTGACGTACGCAGCGCTTTTGCATATACTCCGCCGTCCATTTGCACGGTTCGCTCTGCCTTCGCCACTGGCAAGGAGAATCAACAATGGGATCAAGAAGATGAAAATTATCAATGGGAGGATGGACCGTGATTCGAAAAATAGGATGGT
>JAPLJX010000035.1 GCA_026388375.1 Deltaproteobacteria bacterium | reverse complement strand
ACTGCGGCAAGAGAAAGACCAAACCATTTGATGGATCGCATAGAAACCTCCCCATCCTAATCGCTCAGAAATCAGCATCATTCTCTATTTTTTCAGCAGATCATTCAGATCCGCATTAGGAATGTAGCTGCGATAGATTTTTTCGAAGGTGCCATCCGCCTTCAGGCTATCCAAGGCCGACTGCCATTTTTTAACCGTATCCAGCGGAGTTCCAAGCGAGATCGCGATGTAAAAATAGGTATTGCTCACGGTAAAGACCGGTTCCAGATCATCCAGGCTGTATCCCGCATTTTTCACAATCTCCGGGACTGTAATATCGGTAAAGACCGAAAGTTGTACCTCGCCGCTTATGAGTTGCTTAACATTGGTGATGGGAAGAGGCGAACTAACCAGATTTGTAAATCTTTTGCTCTTCAGGTACTGTTCAGTAAACCAGTCGGTCGTCGTGGCAATGGCAGCAATCTTTCTGGCCTCTTCCAAGCTGTTGATTCTGATACCGGAGCCTTTCTTTGCGTAAAAAATCGCGCTATTTTTACCGACCGGCCCTACCCATTGAAACAGCCTCTCCCGTTTTTCCGTTCTCTCGGTGCTGAAAAGCACCACATTGGGATTGCTCAACGCCACTTGGTAGGCTTCATCCCACGAGGTCAACCTGATTTTATCCGGAATGCTCTGACGGGCTATAATTTCCCGCACCACGTCTGTGACAAAACCGGAGACCTTTCCGTCTTTCATGAAGGTAACCGGAGGGTATTCCTCAGTCAACATTTTCAGATCAGAAGTTCCTGCCATATTTTTCTGGGTCGCGCATACGCAACCATCAAGAACGAATAAACTCAATATAAAACAGAAACAACTAATCTTTTTTTCAGTGGACGCAGATTTATTGTGCCTGGAAACCGCTCGCCTTGATGATGCGTGCCCACGTCTGCGTGTAGGCTCTTTCGCGGCTGGCGAGTTCCTGCGAGGTCATGTGCCCCACCGTGAACCCCATAGATGTCAGTCGGTCACGCAAGTCCGGCATGGCTAACACTTTGGCCAGCGCACCGGAGAGACGATCGATGCTCTCCTTGGGTGTACCAATGGGTGCAAAAATGCCGTAATACGGCACGTCTTCAAACCCGGCCAAACCCAACTCGGAAAAGGTCGGAACATCGGGCAGAGCCGCTTGTCGTGCAGCACCCAGCACGGCAAGGACGCGGATTCTACCGGCCTTGTGGTCCTCGATGAACTCAGGCACTGAACCCACACCGGCATGGATCTGGTTGTTCAGCATGTCCGCCATCATGGGGGCGGTTCCCTGGTAAGCAACGGCTTGCAGGTTGAGAGCATATTTTTGGTCAATGAGTTTGACCAGAAACTCAGGGACCGATGCGGGCGAAGGCACACCTACTTTTCCCATGCCCGCGCCATGGTGACGTACCCATGCCACATAATCGTTCATGGACTTGGCCGGCGTACCGCCAGACACGGCCAGCGCGTTCACGAAAGTCGCAAAACCTGCTACCGCCACAAAGTCGTGGACCGGGTCGAAGCCTGGGGTTTTTACGACTAAGGGCAGGATGGACACCGTATGGTCGTGCGAAAGAAAAAACGTACTGCCGTCTGCAGGCGCAGCCTTAAGGGCCTTTGCGGCGATCTGGCCACCCGCTCCCGGGCGGTTTTCAACAATGACTGTGCTGCCCAACTGGTCCTTGAGCTTGTCGGCCAAGATGCGCGCAATTGTGTCCGTGCCGCCGCCAGGCGGAAAACCGACCAGCATCTTGACGGTGTCGGGCTGTGCTTGTGCAACGCCAGCAAACAGCAAAATGCCAAGCACCAAGGTGTGGCAGAAGCGATGGACAAAACGCTGAACAAGTGAATACATCATGGTTATAATCTTGCATGCTTTTTAAGATCTGTCAATTAACGACTCTCAAAAAGACACCGGATTCTATATGGGGGAAATACGCCGTCAAAACATCGTATGTTCCGATCCGTATTCCATAAAATGCTCAGGCGATCCTGTATCAACATTTGTATTTGCAGTCAGGCATGCCATGACTGTGACGCTCCTGCATTTCCTGATCCGCCAGAGGAAGAAAAAAGATTTTCTTCATCGCACTTTTGCGAATGCTTCCCGAAAAACATCGTCGGCAGACCTGCCCTGGCTGTTACCCTCCCGGTATTCCTGATAACGTCGTTCGGCTTCTTGAAGCCACAACGCTTCAGCGTTGGCATCGTCACAATTGTCAAGACTTTTGATCAAGTCCATCGCCAGCCGGGCGCGCTCCCGGGAAGAGAGAGAAAAAACTTCCTCTTCTATTTTCTTTATATCGACATTCATTATGAACCTCCTTGCCGAAAGGATAAACTTAACACCATGGAATATCAACAGATATCTTCAATCATTGATCATTGATGCGGATGCTGTGCTGACCCATCCGGTCCCCTTTAAGCGCCTCCAACTGATTTTCCGGAGGCTGCATCAGAACTTTTCCTTCGCCCGCTTGCGGAAGGTGTGTGGTCGGTATTACCACGGATCAATAAAATCGTGACCTGTCCCCTTGGCGCCTCCAGCGGGAACGGACTTCAAACCTTGCATGATCCACTTTCGTGTATCCGCCGGATCAATGACCGCATCGATTTCAAGGTAAGAGGCCATATTGATGGCTTTCCCCCTTTCAACCATCTGGGCCACCAGTTTATCGTAAAGGGCTTCACGCTCCTGCGGGTTTTCAATGGCTTCAAGCTCTTTCTTGAAACCGGCCTTGACCGCCCCTTCCAGCCCCATGGCGCCGAATTCTCCGGTTGGCCAGGATGCCGTAAAGAAGGATTCATGGAAGCCGCCCTTAGCCATGGCCATGGCGCCGAGGCCGTATCCCCTGCGCAAAACAACGGTAAAATAAGGTACCGTTACATGTGAGCCGATCACAAACATACGACAAACATGGCGAACCTGGGCGCGCTTCTCGATCTCCGGTCCCACCATGAATCCCGGTGTATCGCACAGGGACAGTATCGGGAGACCATGGGCATTGCAAAGCTGCATTAATCGGGCGGCCTTGTCCGCGCCTTCAGCTTCAATAGCTCCGGCCATGTGCATGCAGTTATTGGCCATAAGGCCGAGAGGCCTGCCTTCGATGCGTATCAATCCTGTAATGATTCCCGGGCCGAATTCGGGTCGCAACTCGAGAAATGAGTCCCTATCGGCAAGCGCTTTGATTACAGTCCGCACGTCATAGACGCGCCGCCGGCTTTCCGGAATCAAACCGCGCAGAACACGCTGGTCGGCGGCCTCCCATGGAGAAGTCGTTCCCTGGAAATAGGAAAGGTATTGCCTGGCCACGGCCACCGCCTCCGGATCATCGGCCACGGCGATGTCGACCACGCCATTATGGGTTTGCACATCCATCGGGCCGACTTCCTCCGGTCTGAAAACACCGAATCCGCCGCCTTCTATCATCATCGGACCGCCCATGCCTATGTTGGAATTTTCGGTCGCAATAATCACATCACAGCAGCCAAGCAAGGCGGCGTTGCCTGCAAAACAGGGTCCCGATACGATGCCTACCAGCGGGACCCGGCCGCTCAGGTTTGCAAACGAGCCGAAGGTGGACAAATCCAGACCCGCCACCATCACCCCGGCAGCGTCGACATCGCCCGGCCTTCCGCCTCCGCCTTCCGCGAAAAGAACAAGGGGCAGGCGCTGCTCATGGGCCAATTTCAGCATGCGGTCCATCTTTTTGTGATTAAAATAACCCTGGGTGCCTGCCAGAACCGTATAATCGTAGGCCATGACCATGCAGCGGGACTTGTCGTCTCCGAACAAAGAGCCGTTTACCGATCCGATACCCGCGATCAGGCCATCGGCCGGGGTTCTGCTGATGAGATCATCCGCCGATCGCCGCCCCCGTTGTGCGGCGACCGCAAGGGCGCCGTATTCAATGAAACGGTCGTTATCACAGAGATCTCTGACGTTGGCGCGAGCCGTACGCCGGTTCTTTTGTTGCCGCCGCGCCACCGCTTCGGGGCGTCGTTCATCAAGGCCAAATGAATGCCTCTCTATAACCTCAGTAAGTTCGGGACGTATTGAATCCATATTGACTTCCTTATCAACCGACATAGTGGCTTTCCTCCCTCCGCATCTTTGTTGCTGTTGGATGATGGTCTCAACTCTACCGATCATCGTTGTCTTGCATGGCGACCGCGGAAGGCAGGCATTGACAACGAGGCGACTTCTACCCTGATTTCTTTGCATTGAGAAGCTCCTGCCAGGTGTGGCGCTGGAGGAATGAGCCGGCGACATTGGCTTCCATCTCGTTAAACAGAGCGAGCGGCATGGCGAAACTGAGGAGATTGTCGCCCAATTGCTTGCGGATATAGACCCGGGCGGAGAGGTCGGTCAGCCCCACCACGGCGCGCGGCCGGTCGGATTCCGCCTCCTGGTAGGGGTAGATGCCGATCGTCTGGCAGCCGGCGGCATAGGGAATGATAGCATTTTCATTGC
>JAPLJX010000197.1 GCA_026388375.1 Deltaproteobacteria bacterium | reverse complement strand
GGCGATGATCGCCCGGCCGAAAAATTGTCGCGCCAACCGATCTATAACCGGAGCCAGCGTCCGGCAGGGGCCGCAGTTTGGCGAATAGAAGTCGAGCATCAGCGGCAGGTCGGCCTCCTGCCGGGCGGTCTGATGCGCAGTTATGCCCGGGACGGCGTCGACTGCCCCGTCGGGGTTCATTATTTCGGCGCTTTCGGGGAGGGGCAGCCTCTCCGGAGGATGTTCGATTATCTGGGCGTCGCGGTGGCGGCGGAGCGGATGGGGCAGGGCGGCCCCATCGACCGCTACCTTTTCGATGATTTTACGTTCGATCTGCCGGAAGGGATTGATGCATTCGCCGAGGCGTTGGAAGCGGCGTTCCCGGAGGATCGCCGGCCGATCGCGACGATCCTTGGAAATCTCCGCGCCATCACCGATCTGCAGAATTCCCTATCTTTCTTGTCTTCGGCGACGATCCCTTTCCTCGACATGGATCTTTTCTCGCCGCTCACGGACTACCTGACGAAGATGAACTGTTCCGCCCGACTGCGGAGCGTTCTTTGCGTCGCTTCGAGATGGATGGGGCTTTCGGAGCATGATTGCCCCGTGATCTACCACCATATGGCGCTGACTTCCTATCTTCTATCCGCCTGGCGTTTGCGGGGACGCGGGTCGGATCTGGCGGAGGCGTTCATCTCACGATTTGCGGGGCTTGGCGGCAGCCTCATCTGCAACGATCCGGCGGCGGCGATCCTGACCGACGGTCAAGGGGTTGCCGGGGTGAGGCTCGCCTCCGGAAGGGTGCTCCGGGGAACCCGGGTCGTGGCCGCCGTTCATCCCAAGGCGGTTCTGGCGATGCTGCCGGAGGGGGCCGTCAAACCCCGTCAGGCAAGACGGATCCGAAGCCTTGTCGAGACGGAAGGCCTGTTCGCGGCGAATGTCGCCGTGGACGCCCGGACCCACCCCGCCCTGCCGCACAATATCTACCGGTTGCATACGGACCGGGAGGGATGGATTTCCGATGGTGTGTTCTATCAATTGCGTGCCGGCCGGGAAGGTAAAAGCCACCTCATGATGATCACCCAAAGTCCTTTTTCCGGGTGGCGCCGGTGGGAGGATACGACAACGGGCCGGCGCGGCGCGGATTACCAGGAGGAAAAGATTCGCCGGGCCGACTGGGTGAACAGTCCGGACGGTTCGCCTTACGGCATCATGCGTTCGGTGCGTCAGTTGCCGGTCGCTTCCGCGCTCCACCGCGCGCCGCTGGGCGGACTCTTTTTCGCCGGCCAGAACGCGCTGGCGCCGGGGATGCTGGGGACCGTTCTGGGCTCTTTTCAGGCCGTGCGACAGATCATGGGTCACGAGCTCTTTGACCGCGAGGTCTTCTCAGAACTCTTCGCCGGAAAGGGACCTTAAATCTTGACATGGGGGAGGTGTTCATATAGGCAAACCGATGATGGATGACCAGGAAAGCACAGCCCCTCTGATCCAGGGGGTGGTAAAGTGACCTAACCCCTTACAATGGTGAACCGTTGATCGAGATCAACCATCTTTACAAGTCCTACGACAAGCCCGTTCTCAAGGATGTGAGCCTTTCGGTGCGTCGTGGCTCTATCTTGGGGCTGCTGGGTCCAAACGGCGCTGGAAAGACCACCCTGATCTCCATTCTTACGGGCGTCATCCGAAAAGAAAGCGGATGCATAACCGTCGACGGCCTGGATCTCGATCGTGAGCTTAAAGCCATCCAGTTAAAATGCAGTTACGTGCCCCAGGCCTTGGCTTTCTATAGACTGCTGACGGCTTTCGAGAACCTGGAATATTTCGGCGCCCTGTGGGGTCTGAAGGGGAAGAAACTGAAAGAGCGCATGGAATTTTGCATCGATATCGGAAGCATGCAGCGCTTTGCGAAAAAGCGTGTGGATAAGTTTTCCGGCGGCATGAAAAGACGCCTTAACCTTGCAATAGGCCTGTTAAACGATCCGGAGATACTCTATCTCGATGAGCCTACGGTGGGCGTCGATACACAATCCAGGAACTACATCCTGGAGACGATACGGAAGATCAACCGGGAGCGGAAGACGACAATCATCTACACATCCCATTACATGGATGAGATCGAGCAGGTGTCCGATGACATTGCCATTATAGACGAGGGAAAAATCATCCTCCACGGCGACAAACAGGCCATTTTGACACGTGACGATGCCGTGAATAATTTTGGCCATAGAACCCTTGAGAAACTTTTCCTCAAACTGACAGACGTCAGGCTGCGCGACGAAGGCTGACGGTATCGTTAAGAATGATTAAAATTCTGTACATTCTGAAAAAGGAATTTTTACTGATCATCCGGGATATCCATGCCATAACCGTCCTCTTCATCATGCCCGCAGTTTTCATCATGATCATGTCCCTGGCGATGCGGGATCTTTTTGAACTCCATGGCGCCGTCAGCATAGATGTCCTCGCCGTGAACCAGGATGCGGGAAAAAAATCGGAAGCATTCTTGAAGGCAATGGATGCACTCCGTACTTTCCGATTTCACCTCATAGAGAAAGAGGCCGCCGCGGATAAGGTCGCGGATAAGATCAAGGAACAGATGCTTGCCCGGGATTACAAGTTTGCCCTGATCATCAAAGAAAACTTCTCCGCCTTCGTGGAGAAAAATGGAAAGGGTAAGGATGAAAAACCCCTGGAACTCCTGGTCAATCCTGCGGTAAACGTCCAGACCCAGCTTGTTTTGAAAAGCGCGTTGGATGGAAAACTGGCGAAGTTGACATGGGATGCCTTCATCGACCGTATGGGCAGTCTCCTGCCCTTGGCCGGAATCGACAGGGAGAAAATGACGGCAGCCGAGGAGAGCTTGGTCGAGGTCCATTACGTTTACAAGGAAGGACGGTACTCCAAGATTCCGTCCGCCGTCCAGCAGAGCGTTCCCGCCTGGCTCGTATTTTCCATGTTTTTTATTGTCATACCCATATCCAACACCTTTATTTCCGAAAGGGAGCAGGGCACCCTCATGCGCCTCAAAAGCATGAATGTATCGAGGTTCTGTCTGATTATGGGCAAGATGGCGCCTTATCTTCTGATCAACGCAATCCAGGTGATCATCATGATTGCCATGGGTGTTTATATCGTGCCGCTGTGCGGCGGCACCGCCCTCACCCTGGGGGATTCAATGGGCGGCCTTATCCTGATCGCAGCTTCCGTAAGCTTCAGCGCCATCTCTATGGCGCTCCTCATTGCTTCTGCAGCCAGGACGACGGAGCAGGCAACCACCGTCGGGGGGGTCCTGAATCTCATTTTTGGCGCTCTGGGTGGAATCATGGTGCCTAAGTTTGTCATGCCCGGGTTTATGCAGGATCTTGCCAATATGTCTCCCATGTCCTGGGGACTGGAGGGATTCCTCGATATCTTCCTGCGGAACGGCAATGTTTCCGATGTTCTCCCGAAAAGCCTGTACCTGTTTATTTTCGGGGTCGTCATGCTGACCTTGACGGTAATCTTATTGCGGAGGCGGGGGGAGATATGAAAACGATGAAAGGCTCTCTTGATGAGAGACTGAAAATGGAATTGAAGAGATTGATCGTAGAGGAGTGTGATGTAATGACTGATCCCGGAGAGATCGGTGACGAAGAATCCCTTTTCGGCAGAGATTCCAAGCTCGGCCTGGACTCAATAGATGCCCTGCAGATCTCTATGGCCATACAGAATAAATACAACATCGCCATTACCGACAGCAAAGAAATGAGGCGGGTTATGAGATCGTTGAACACCTTCGCCGACTTTATTCAGCCGGAGTAGAATTTTGAAAAGAAGGGCATTTGTAACGGGAAAGGCGATGACCTGCTCCCTCGGAGATTCTCTGGAGGGGATTGTTGATGCGGTGCGCCATAAAAGGATAAAGCTTGAGCATATCCCCTTTAATATTGCCCGCCTGCCCTATACCAGGCCGTACTATCTCATCAACCGCAACGAGGGGGATAAGCTGGATAACCGCTCCGCGGAATATTTCTATGCGATTCTCTTTTCTGCGGTGTCCCGGGCGCTCCGCGATGCAGGCTTGAACCATGCGGAGATCAAGGATATGCATCTGTTCTTCGGCTCGACGTCCATGGACGTTCCCGTGTTTGAGGGCAAGCATCGCAAGACGTCTGCAACCGTGTCGAGCATGTTTCTCCAGTCGTCCTCTGGGTACGGCAAAATAGCCGGCGCCATCGTGGAGAAGTTCGGAATAGGGGGTAACTGCTATTCCTTCACCACGGCATGCACTTCGAGCGCCAACGCCTTGCTTTATGCCGCAGCCATGATCTCGGAAGGGCACATCGAGAGGGCCATGGTCGTCGGCTACGACCTCTTCAACAACCTCGGTTTTTACGGTTTTGAAGCCCTGAAATCCATTGCCGCCTCGGAGTACAGGCCCTTTGACAGGACGCGGGACGGCCTGATCCTCGGCGAGGCTTGCGGTGCGGTGGTGCTGGAGGGGATGCGCAGGAAGGCCAGTGATTTTATGCACCTTGGTGGGGCGAATCTCTGCGATACCTACAGCATCACCAGCAACGACGAGGAAGGATCTGCCGCTGCGGAAACGATGAACAGGGCCCTCAAGCAGGCGGGGATTGGACCGGAAGATATCTGCGCCGTCAAGGCCCATGCCACGGGAACGGAGAACAATGACAAGACCGAGTGCGCCGCCATGAGGGCGACCTTCGGGCGTGATATTCCACCCGTGACGTGCGTCAAGCCTTTCATAGGCCACACCGTGGGCGCCTGCGGCGTCAACGAGCTGATACTGTTCACGGAATCGGTCAAGGCGGGTTTTGTCCCCTCCACCCCCGGCTTCAGGGAAGTGGATGAGAACTTGAAACTGACGCCCCTGATGGAAAATATGGAAGCCGGGGAGGGCATTTTTATGCTGAACTACTTCGGGTTTGGCGGCAACTGCACCACCCTGATCCTCTCCAATAAGGACAATAAAGAGTGAGCGAAATGTACATTCACAGCGCCTCTGCCTTTACCGGGGAAGCGAACGCGGACATCCATTTTCTAAAAGAGGAGATAAGACGCTATACCCAGGAAAATTTCCGCAGGGTTAACCGATTTATCCTGCTTTCGCTGCTTGGCGCCCTTCAATGTGTCCACCAGCAGCCCCTTGAGGCTGCTACGGCCGTCTACCTGACGACGGAGGACGGCAACCTTGGCGAGACCGCGGATGTCCTCGATGAGATCTATGAGTCCAAGTCCCTGCCAAGACCTTTTGGATTCATCAATACGATGAGCAATACGGCGGCTTTCCATCTTGCCCGGAATCTGG
The DNA here is from genome assembly GCA_026388375.1 of Deltaproteobacteria bacterium. GTDB lineage: Bacteria > Desulfobacterota > Syntrophia > Syntrophales > UBA5619 > UBA5619. The sequence goes on along the minus strand of JAPLJX010000197.1, from coordinate 28,824 downwards.
GTATCCGGGGCCGCAACATCACCGTTTCCAGCCAGCACCTTTCCTTCGAGAGGGGACTGGAACTGCTGAAGGCGGATTTTGCCGGGGGGGCGGAAAGGAGCGCCCTGATCGGCGGCGTGGATGAGTCCTCTCTTTCCCGGATGAACAGGAAAGAACCGAGTGGTCGCGGCTGGCGAATGGTTGACGGGAGCGGCTGGTTTTACGTAAAGCTTGAGAAGGAGGGGGCCTGCGGGGCGTTTACAGAGATCATGTCATTCCGGGACGGCCCTTCATGTATGAGATGGATCAGGGAACGGGAAAGATCGCCGGTGGAAGTGGTCTCTTTCGGCGCGCTGATCGGCGATGATGAAGCCACCGCCTTGAGGGAAACTTTGCGACCCGCTGCCGAGTTTGATTATCTCCGCGACTATGGATATTCCGGCTCGGCTACGGCCTGCGGCGTAAGCCTGTTCGTGGGTCTTTTTCAAGCAAAGACGCTGTTGCATATCAACAGAGACCAGCGGGGGAATTACGCGGTTATTGAATTAGAGAGGTATTGATCAGATTTTTGGTTCATCAGGTTTAAGCATACTTGCTTAAAACGTTTTTCTGTAAGCAGCCATCGGTAAAAAACAAAAGTAGCACTGCTGTCATGTGGTAATTATCAATCTGTTACCTCGGCGTTCCGTTCACCTTTCTGCCCCACGAAGGCGGACAGGACGGCCCGCCGCCGCCACCCGCGCCGAAGACGGCGGTTGAACCTGACCCGGCCAAGAGGCAGTATGAAATCCGCTGGCCGAACGTGGTGCGCATCGATCACGTTTTCCATCCGACGCTCTCGCTGGATTTTTCAAAGGTGCAGTCCTTGACGCTGGATGCCGCTCAAACAGCTCAGGTGGCGGAACTGGCGCCCATCCTGGAGGGCAAGCCGGACGTAACCAATATCAACCGCATTGAACTGGAACGGCTGGCTCGCGAGTTTCGGACGCAGCGGATCATCTTCGAGACGGCGCGCGACGTTTTCGACCAGATGAAGCGAGACTGGCCGGGCAACAAGGAACTCCTGCTGGCTCAATTGGTGCTGTTGGTGGGGGAGGTTATCGGCAGCGACAAGATTAAGATCGATCCGCCCTTGTTCTACCAGGACGAACTGCGCCGCCGCCTGATCATTACGCTCAATATGTCCCGTGTCGTGCAGCACATCTGGGAAGCCGTGCGCTATGAAAATACCGAACGGCTGGAGCCGATTTTCGATAGAGATCATCCCATTCGTGCCACAGGCGAAATGCGTACCTGGTACACCGGCAAACCGTGCGAACGCACTAAAAAGTCGCACATCAATGTTTGCGTCTTTGACAGCACGTGGGAAGCCTCCGACGCATTTGCGCTGGACGAAAGCGACGCAGTAGAAGCATGGGTGAAAAATGACCATCTGGGGTTTGAAGTGCTTTATGTCTATCGTGGCGTGGTGCGCAAATATCGGCCGGACTTTCTGGTTCGCCTGGTGTCGGGTGACACCTTGATCCTCGAAACAAAGGGGCAGGATGCGGAGCAAGACCGGGTAAAGTGGCGACATCTCGACGAATGGGTGCAGGCCGTCAATACGAAGGGCGGTTTCGGACACTGGCGGTGGGCGGTGGCGAAAGCACCGGGCGAGATTCGGGATATTCTGATCAAGACTGACGCAACCAAAGAGAGAGGCTAATCGGGTAGCCGGGGGTTTTCTCCCTTAGCCCACACACTGCCCTGCATGCGGGTCCGCGCCGGTAAATGCTTCTTCCTGTAACAGAGCATCCGTTAATTTGTACAGGAGTACGTCCTTTCTCTTGGCAATGTTCATCTTGCGACAGTCATCGACATTAGACCCACCTTTTGCAGTGGGCATTTCCTTGACATACAAGATCGCTTTCCGTATATTCATCCCACGCGAAAGCAAGTTCTTGTCAATTCAATATCAATCATTGTTTTAAGGATATAATGCTTTCAATGAAACCCGGAATCATAAAAATAATCTTACTCTTCGCAATAATTGTACTCCTTCTTTCAGGGTGTGAGAGCAACAGCAATCGCTCTGCTCGATCCAATGAATTTGAAGGCGGTAAAAAACAGGTTTACGACTATGTGCCCACCGTGGTGCTTTCCGGCAACTGGAAGCAAATGGGGCGTCAATACGGATATTTTCTGTCGGACGATATCCGCGCCGTATATAACCTGGTATCCCCATACAAGGACAAGATCAATAGAGGATGCGGTAAGGTAAACAGCGAGATCATCGAAGAACTCTATCAATCCTATCCGCAGCGTTTCAAAGAGTTTTTCCAGGGAATGTCGGAGACCTCCGGGCTCACGCTGGAACAACTTAAGGTGGCCAACTCACTGGAAATTGTTTTAATGTTTGGTTCCGAAAGCTATAACACTCGTTGTTCGGCATTAAGCACATGGGGTGATTACTCCACGGGAGGCAAAGTGATTTACGGACGAAACTATGACTACAATACCGAATTTCTGCCCCTTAACGATCACATTGTCGTCACGGTTTTTCACCCGGACAATGGGGATATCCCCTTCGCCATGATCACCTGGGCAGGGTGCATCTATGCCTCCTCCGGGATCAATCAGAAAGGAATTTATGTTGAAGAAAATGACTGTTCCCCTCATGACAAGCAGGCTGCAGGTTATTATGAGACCGGTGACCATTTAAACATGAAGACCTGGGTCAAAGATGATGCTATGCTTCTTTCGCTGCTGACGCAGGCTGGCACCCTGTTTGAAGCAGATACCTGGATGAAAAATAACCTCCCCTGTTACCCACACAATATAGGTGTGGCCAACAAGAACGAAGCCCGTAGCTACCAATGGAACATTGCCGAACGGATTCCCCATGCGCGCAGACCAACCATTATTTTGTGGTGCCTGACGGGTGGGGCATCGGACCCTATGTTGAACAGGGCAGCACCGGTTCGCAGATCCCGGAAGGCAGCAACCCACGACTGACCAACCTGCTGCAGCTGGCCGATCAGTTCAAAGGGAGCATTGACGTGGTTCGGATGTGCAACATCATGGATGTGAAATTTGCAGAGGGAGGAGCAACCGTTGACGGCACGCTTTACCAGATCGTGTGTAAACCAGAAACATTCACCCTTAAACTGAAAACAAAAGGAAAACCTGATCGCTGGGTAGATATTCCGTTGGCTACACTCCTGTTTCCTTAATACATCTCATCCGCCCCTGATGAAAACAAAAGATCTTCGGCGCCCTAGCGTTATGCGCAATGTTTATCTGTCATAAGACGAAGTATTCTTGACAACAATTTTAAAGACGATGACAATTTGTTTCTTCCTGAAAGAGAGCATCCAGTAATTTTAGCGGGCATCCAACATTTCAAACGGTAAGCAGTATCTAATGGGCCAAACTACCCCGTGGCAAATAACTCTTGACAAGCCTCTTGAATTGGCTCAGCCTCACTGCACATACAGGAAGAGCACCGTTCATGACTGCTTCTGCTTCGCTTCATAAAAGGAAAACACTGTTTCTCGTTATCCTTTTCATCGCTTTTGCTGCCTTTACGGCGGATATCTTGGATTTGCGTGAAGAGCTCGGCATCATCTCCAGCCCGTACAGCTCTCTGGACAACAACGTCACTGCGGCCATCGCAAATGACACCACCTTCAAGATGGAGCCGTTTGTCTTCTCATGCTCCGTTCATCAGAAGTCCTCGGTTAAAATTTCCTTCTTGCATCTTTTGTCCCACGGTTTCAGGTCTCCTCCCTCCTGGTCTTAATTGACTACCCGTAGTTAGAATTTCAAGAAATCGCTAAAAACCCTTGTCAGTCCGTGATTGAAGGATAGCCAGTCTAATCGTTTTATAAACCGGCAAGCGCGGTGCAAAAACAACAGGAGGCGGGATGTTGTAACCGGAGATAGTTCTGCCACCATGAGATCACCGAAAAGGGTGTCATCGATGGAGACAAACTGGAAAGATAAGGAGGGAAAAAATGATCAGATGTCCGCTACTTTAGGTTCTTGCAGGATCCCTGTTGGAAGGACGTTAACCCCCACAACACTCAATGTACCGGGTGCATAGCAAAGAAAGGAGAACATCGTATGCGTTTCATAAAGACCTTTATCATCATTGGTTTAATTTTGGCCGTTGGATTGTTTGGCTGTACTTCAGAGAACAAGTCAGTGGCCCCCACGCAGGAGGAAGTTACAAAGGATTTGGTTCCCCCCAAGGCTGAAGTCAAGGGTTCGGCTTTTCTGATGGAGTTGAGTGACCTTAAAGTAGTCATGACCGTAAACATTGCTTCTAAAGAGATTGTCGAGACGCCAAGTCTTAAGGGTAAAATCAAGATCACCAATAAATCGAAAGATATCCTGGACATTAAGGCAATCACTTTAGAATACCTGAATGAAACAGGAAAGCCAATTCCTTATAAGGCTGATGAGAAAGTCTCAAAAGTTTCTCCGTTTTTGAAGGTTCTTCAACCTGAAGAAGTTGCCGAAGGATCGTTGGACGTCACGCTCCCTCTGAACGCCATCAAGGAAAAGTCCCTCAGAAAGATTGATGTGATCTTGGTCTACGTCCCCTCTCCACTTAAACGAGAGAAGCTGTCTTTGTCTGGAAAGGTTGAATAATCCCTGATATCGATTCATGGGGACTAAGCAGTTTTTTGATCATAACATAGAGGAACAGGGAGTATCTGTTCCCCTATGTTAACTGTCTTCCTGCGATAGAGACACGGTTTTTGGCACTGAACACATTCTTTTTGTTGTATCGCAGCAGGCAATGGGACCCCATGGGGTGCCCGACAAAATCGGCTGAAGGTTACAATGACGACATTATTGCAAGAGGTTCACCTAAAATGGGGCAATATTCTGGGAAAAATCAAAGTTATTAACGGTCTCATTTTAGGTTCATCCGGTTGATCCGAATTTCCTGAAATCTGAGACGGGGCATTCTTGGAGAAAAGTCATGACTAGTGGTAATTATCATTACGGTTAATGAAAAGTCTCTTGCTCTGCCTTTTAAATAAAATGGTATATTAAAATATGGTTATAAGAAGTAGGAGGTGGAAAGATGTTTGAAGGTCTGTTGCAGCCGACGCACCTTATCGTTATCCTGGTTATCGTTCTGATTATCAAAGGCCCTGGCAAACTTCCGGAGGTGGGCAGTATGATCGGCAAGGCGATCATGGGCTTTAAAAAGGCTATGGCTGAGCCGGAAGAGAAGTTAGGAGAGCATTCAGAAGTCAAGAAAATCGAGGATAAGAAAGAATGAATGGAATACCCGGGTCCTTTTGATGAATGGACGTGTTGCCTTAAGAATCTAAATTCTACTCTCGCTTATCATTCTGGCAACCTATCTTTTTATTCATGCATCGAAACGATCGACATTCTCTAACCAATCTATCAAGCCTTTATAGGGTATCTTATACCTCTTTCTTCCGTATTGTATAGGATTTCGCATAAATGCAAATACACTTGACCCCTAACACTATAAAAGGAGGGCTCTTGCTGAGCCGTCAAATGACTTTTTTCATTGCCGCAATGGCTACTTCAATTTGATCATCCGTGGGCTCACGCGTCGTAATTTTTTGCATCACCAGTCCCGGCCAACTCAAGATCTTCACCCACTGCCAGTCCTTGCGTTTTCCCGTAAACCGGATGATTTCATAGGAGATGCCGGAAACAACCGGAAGAAGAAGTTTGTAGAGAACGCGATGGAGAAAATCCGGGCGGCCCAGAAGAGAAAATACAAGAATGGAAACAATCATAACGACCATGATAAAACTTGTTCCACACCGTGGATGACGGGTCGAAAATTTCCTGATGTTTTCAACGATTAAATCCTGCCCGCTTTCCCAGGCGAATACCGTCTTATGTTCTGCGCCATGGTACATGAATACGCGCCGCATATCTTCCATCAGCAACATGGCGCCCAAAAAGCAAAGGAAGAGCCCCAAGCGGATACACCCTTCGATCACGTTGAGGAAAAAGATGTTAGCTATCACGTTTCTCAATAATGAAAAGATATAGGCGGGAATGACAATGAAAAAGAATATCGTTATTCCCAGGCTGATCATAAGCGAAAAGGCTATTTGCCATCCTTGTGGTTTCTCATCAACTTCCGTCATGGCCATTTCAGCGGAAAACAACAGTGTTTTCATCCCGATGATCATCATTTCGATGAGCGTCACAGACCCACGGATAAACATCAATCCCAGTAATTTATATCGCTTGGTGATCGGAATATAATCTTGCTCCTGAAAGACTATTTCTTTGTCCGGCCTTCGCACGGCCGCCGCGATTTTGTTTCCGTGGCGCATCATGACGCCTTCGATAATTGCCTGTCCTCCGGCAATGTCATCATTCTGGTGCTCATGGTTCATACGTGGCAACCCCCTATTATTAAGCCGATATTGGCATCATGGCCTTGAAAATAACCGTCATAGACATATAATAAGCCATCTGGCAGATCATGTACCATATTCGCGATAGAATTCCGATACTTTTTATGGAATAGGGCGGTCTTGGGAATGCACACGAGAATATATGTCGCCCTCGGTCTCATCGCTATTTTTGCGTATCTTCTCAGTCCGTATGTAACCGTTGATCAAAAAAGTGTGAGCCCATAACCATGTCTGAGGGTACCAGAGAAGGATTACTGAAATCCCGTGTCTCAAAAAGATTGCGGGGTATTTTCTGTGTTGATAGTTGACTGTAGTCAAGTACTTGGTGATTTTGATAGGCCTATATCATTTCAATCGGAAATGATTGACGATCACCTCTTCAAATCGCATCTTCCGGATCTCCTGTAGCATCTCCGTCCGTCGCATCCGTCACCTCCAGCGGTGACCATAACAAACCGGACAGATTGTGTGCTACAAACCGGACATGTCACGTACTCGCGACACAAGCCATCTTTTTACTTGACAAGCCATCTATTTAAGGGATTAGATGCACGAAAAATGTTTCATGAATCGTATTTCTTTACATTTTATTATACAGCAGAACATCAGTTATTCCGCAACCACTTTATGAGTCGATCCTCATAACTATGCGGAGAATGAGGAACCGATGAGATTCTTTCGGTCAAGATGGTTACAGAGAATCTTTCTTTTCCTATTGCTGGTCTTGCTGAGCGCAGGTCCCTTTGGTTTTATTGAACAAGAGGGGGATGGAAAAGGCGATCACGTCATCTCTTCCCCATATTGCTTTGGCAAACTCAGCGGCCAATTCCGGCAGATTGAGATCAAATATCGTTTTGATGTCGTCCACATTTCGGTAGTGCCGATTATCACGAAGATCATTTTAGTCGACTACATGCCGGTAACATCTTTTGATCCTCTTTCCGCCAATTTTGTTACCTATCCCGATCGTGGTCCCCCTCGCCTCAATACCCTTCTATAAATATCCAGTGGACAAAACGGGAGTAACCCTCCTGGAAATTTCCCATCGCAACCGGATCTCCCGGACAGGTGCCTCGCAGGTTGTAGTCTTGGATGGGATACTTGGCGGGGGAACCTCCTTATTTATTGATACATGTCAACAAATAATAATTCAAGAAAGGAGTTAATCATGAATAACATTTTCAAATTAATAGGCATTTTATTCGTGCTTTCTCTATTGGCCTTGCCACTGACTGGGTGTGAGAACCCCCCTTGGGAGCAAGGGATGACTCTAATTCTGAAGGTCGACACGCCTAAGGATGGTACCACTGTTAATACATCTACGGTAATGGTAAGCGGCCGTGTGAAGGGAACCGAAAGTGCAGGGGCAAAGGTGAGCATTAATGATGCAGACGTGCCTGTTAAGGACGGCAAGTACTCCACCAATGTCACGCTGACCGAAGGCAAAAATGTCATTAATATTGTCGCTAAATCTAATCAGGCCAGTCCAAACGAGCAAGTGACTGTCACCTATGTCCCGGCTAAAAAGTAGACTGGCACGTTTGACCATGTACATAGTAGGGTGATAGTTCCTCGCCAAGATTTTGGGGGTGAGTAAGGTACAACATGCCGGAAGAAACTGTCGTTTTGCATTTTATAAGGCCGTAGGACCTTAACCACCTTTGAAGGTTAATATACAAGGAGAATAAAAATGCTTTTGGGGAAACAAAAGTCCGCTAACGATGGAGAAATAAAGTTGCCCGGACCTAAAGAGATACCTGACATGGCCGGGAGATATATGTTGATGGAACTAAAGAAGGAACCGGACTGGGTATGGCAACTTAAAGGCGTGACCCGACCGGCGGACAAAAAGAAGGCATACTATTGTCGCGTTTTTGATGAGACCCAGACAAGAAAAGCAAACGTCAAAGTAGAAAATTGGACCTCACTGGACGGACATCCGGAATTGATTCTGTGGGAAGGATACTGCGACGATGAAGCACACACCTCCCGCGCGGAAAAATTTGTCAAACCGTCAGAATGATCCATATTTCCAATGGGGATTGCATCCCTTGATTGAAAAAAGATCATCGAAATTAAGACGAAGGGAGCGATGTCGGCAGGGTAACATCGCTCCCTTCCGCTGGTCACCCTAATTAACGGTGAAGTACCTCTGCGTATATGAGAGTTAACTGATCCGAAAGGAGGAATTTAACCATGTGGCGGTGGATAGTCATGATTGGACTCGGCATTGTTGGCGCAGTGACTGGCGCTTTTTGGAATGGATTTGCCGGCGGGATGTTTGGGTGTATCGCAGGCTTAATCATCGGGGTGAGCATCGCAGTGTTTGGCACATCCATCGAACCTCCAAAGGAGTGACTTTTGTTTCCGGTAGTGATAAATTGAGCTGGACAAGCTTGCCAATGGGCTGAAAGCGGCGCTCAATGAGATCAACCTCGCTAAATGAGATGGATCAGGCAAGTGAACAACCAGTCAAAACCAATACCGATATCACGAAACATGTCGGGTTGCGGAAGAAACTTAGTTAGTAAACCGGGCGTACCAAATCGAAAGGCAGGGTCATATAACCCTGCCTTTTTCTTGCAAATTATAACCTGTAATCTTCATCTGGTGTAGCCGTCTGGGACTAAAGAGTTGGTAGGTGAAAGCGAGGTTACTTGCTATCGGGTTTTGATCTCATCCATTTTCATGAAAGTACGCGTCAACCGGGATTGATCAGATTTTTACCGCCAATAGCCTTAAAATTCCCTATCCATCCAATTCCATCTTTTCCTCGGATTCTTTGTGGGAGAAATCATAGTAATGCCAATACTGAACAAGCATTGAAACAGCCCTTGAAATGAGGCGTGGATCGATCCTCCATGTTTCTTTCAAGATATTCCAAAACATCATTCTCACCGGCGCAGGAACCCGTAAAGTAAAATGACGGAAAATCTTTATGATCATAACAATCCGGAAGAGATTTTTTTTCCTCGTGGAATAGGTATCGGGGAAGTATTTTACGTTATTGAGCCAACCGATCATGCGGCGTTCGAAATGTTCAGGCTCATATAATTTTTTAAATAGCTGCTTTTGGCCAAAATATAGTTCATGGGGGGTCAGTTGTTTTGGGATGATATTCGTCGTGAGATGCCAGAACCCCCGAAAATCTTCAACGAGGCGGCCAGCGCTTTTCATTCTTTCATATAACGGGGTATGGTTGGGGGCGTTCAGTACACTGATCGATGCAAAGGGGCTTGCGGTTTTATCGAGAAAGTCTTCTATTTCCTTGAAAACAGCAGGCGTATCATGGTCAAATCCTACGATCATTCCAATAAACGGGATGATCCCATAACGTGAAATCCTTGGAATCACCTGAAAAGGATCGTATTGGACCATCTGTCCTTTATTGACTTCTTCAAGACAGTCCTTATTGATTGTTTCAAGTCCGAGAAAGATAACCGTGAAGCGCGCGTCAGCCAGGAGTTTGACGATTTCTTCATCGGCGCCGATCATAATGGTTGCCTGGGTACTGAAAGATACCGGCATATCAAGAGTTCTGTTCCATTTAATAATTTCCTGCAGAAGTTCAATGGTGAATTTTCGATTCACAACAAAATTGTCATCGGAGAAAAAGATGGTTCCCGCCCCGAAGGCATGGGCGTTCTTAACTTCAAGCATAATCTGGTCGATTGATTTATTCCTGTATTTTCTTCCCGTGACCCGAACCACATCACAGAAGTCACAGTTGTTGGGACATCCGCGGCTGGTCTGTAATGAAAAGTAGTTGTAATCTTTTGCTTTTATATAGGAGAGATCCGGTGCGGGCGAGTCTTTGATATCGACAAATGTTTCTTGCTTATAGACAGTTTTTGCACGGCCCTGAGCCCAGTCTCTTAGAAACTGCGGCCAGGTATACTCCGCCTCACCGATGAATAGATGATCACATATATTTTTTGCGTTATCCGGATTAAGTGTCGCGTAAATGCCACCGACGGCAACAGGTCTGCCATGTTTTCGAAATTGGGCGCTGATGAAACCCATCCGTTCAAATTGGAGGGTATAACCTGTAATCCCTACAAGATCGCACTCGATATCCCAATGAATGGGCGCGATATTCTCATCGCAATAAATATATTCAACATCCAGATCTTTGGGTGTCAAGGCGATCAAAGTCAAGAGGGCGGTATTTTGCATAAGTGTCTTATGCTTGCCTACGATATCCAGCGCCCCCCGCATGGCCCAGAAATTTTCCGGCGTCTTCGGATGAATGAGGTATATTTTCATCTATAATTTAATCGATTTGAGATGGGAGTAGACATGTTTCTCCTGTATTGCGCATTTTTGCACCAGTTGGGCGATTTCCGCTACATCAAAATCCCCCGTCTTGCTTTTACAGGCCTTGGCGCAGGCTGAGGCAAAGCGGCGCCACATATCGCCTGCCTCCGTCATCATGCGCGATGCCTCCTCCAGTCGGGTAGATCCCATGAGGCGCCCGGCTTCCTGGAGAAAGGCCGCATAGATGAACCGGAAACCGCCCCCTCCCGTACCAATTTCCTCCTGCATCCGCACGATATGGCCGAGGAAGAGGCGGACGTACCTCGGGTCTTCGCGGATCTTTAGTCGTTCGATTTGTCTTCCCATATAATGAATACCCTTGACGCCGATGAAGGGGATGGGGGCATAAAGCATCATGCGCACCGTTCGTTTTATGGATTTTTTGATCGCTTCCCGCAAATCGATGGAGGGATTGACCCGGACAGGATAGTAAATGAAACCCTTCGGGGCAAGCCTTCCCCTGGCGAAACGGGCGTTCTGCAGATCATCCGCCTTGATCCGGACGGGATGTTCAAAAACAGGGTCGCTGATGAGAAATTCGTCCCCTTCCCGCCCGTAGACGATGAGATTGTGCGCGTTAAACTGGAAACGCATCTCCGGCGGGAAATAGGGGAGCCAGTAAACCGATGTCTGCAGGCCGACGATTTCACCACGGTCAACAAGGGTAGTGAGTTCGGCAAGGGCCTTTTCTTTTTCCCTGTACCTCCTGGTCCTGAATTGGACATCGAGGTTTTTCCCGGCCCCCTTGATGATCGAACCGGGGAGCATGCGGTACGATATCAAAGGCATGTTCGTTATTTTGATGAAGGGTATATAGGCGAAGGTCAGGCCGCCCGTGATGCCGAACACCATGGGTTCGGAAAGATCAAGACCGTGACATCTCAGGAGCGCGGTGACCACGCCGCTTTCGCAATGGGCATAATGCCTGTGTTCCAATGGCTTCAATTCCGCCATTTAATCCTCACCCGGGAAATTCTTTAAAACGTCCACCGATGTCCTGAAGAGCGTGGCATACCCGGCAAGCGTCCTATCGTCGAGCTTCTTGAAAATGGAGGGTTTAAAATGCCGCTTTACCTGCCAGTGGTAAAGACCCATGGCCTGGGCAAGAGTCGGAGAGTCCATCCAATTCTTATACATAAAGTATTCTATCGGCGATGTTTCGTTATTTCTGACCCGGGATGCGGTCTCTCCGGCCTTCTCATCAAAGTCGCCGATGACCTGGTTGAGGACGACTTCTTCCGCCTCCCATCCCCCGGTGGTGGTTTTGGCATAACAGCCTTGATCATCAACAGCGTATAGGGCTTTTTTCACACCGTTCAGGGTCTTTATATCATCCTGTGGCACTTCAGATATCTTCATAATAACACCCATGAAATGAGATGTGCCCGGATGTATGCCGCATAGCCTGCCTCGTGCCTGACACGAAGGAAAAGTGAAGTTTGAGCATATCGCGTGCCTCTATATCAGCGATCTTTGTGTATATCAAATTTTTTCCGCGATCGTAAACGGATGGTGAAGTTGCACAAGGATGATACCCGCAGTGGCGTCGCTGATGTCGGAACCGATGATCCGAACATTACCCGCTGACTTTTCTGCCGGCATCATGTTAGAGAAAGTAGGGCTTGCCATCGGTCTAAAAAATCATTATAGTCCCCCCGAAAACCCGATCGTAAATATGAAATTTGAAAGATGGGACGCCGATGACAAGAGAACAGATCACCGCGGAAATACTAAATATTTTCAGCCGCGAGTTTGAGATCGAACAGCCCGGCCTCGATAAAGATCTGCGAGAGACCTACGAATTTGACAGTGTGGACGCCATCGAACTGCTTTTGGGAATCGAACGGTTTCTCAAGTCCGAGCTGACCCACGAAGAGAAAAAAATGGCCATGGGAATCCGGACCATCAACCAGATTATTGACTACGTCGAGGGGCTGGTCAGGGTGAGGGGGCGGGAAACGCATGCATAGAACATTCAGTCCATCAGTCCCGGCGCGGAAGGAGGCGCACGTCCGGCCATGAAGGGAAGAAGAGTCGTCATCACGGCCTGTTCGGCCATCACGCCCATCGGCCACACGCGTGCGGAGATCGTGGACAGCCTCCGGCGGGGTGTCTCCGGCGTCAAAACGCTCCGGGAGGATCACCTCCTGTCAAAGTTCATCCACTCCCAGGTCTTTGGGACGGTGGATTATCCGATCGCCTTCGACTTCCGGCGCACTTTCCGGAAGACCATGGGCCCCGTGGCGTATTACGCCTGTCAGGTGGCCAAAGAGGTCCTCGATCAGGCCGGCCTGCCGCCGGAATTTGTAACCTCCGGCCGCTTGGGCGTGGCCTTCGGCTCCACCCACGGCAGCCCCACCGTCCAGAGGGAGATCTATAAAACCTTTTTCGGCGCTTCCCAGTCCGAGTTTCGCGCCATCGGCGCCGTCGATTACCTCAAGTCCATGGTCCATACGACGGCGGTGAACATTACGAAGATGTTCGGCATCACCGGCAGGGTCATCTCCTCCTCCACGGCCTGCACGACGAGCAGTCAGTCCATCGGCTTCGGCTACGAGGCAGTCAAGTACGGCATGCAGGACGCGATGCTGTGCGGCGGGGCGGATGAGTACGATACGACCACCGTGGCCGTCTTCGACAATCTGATGGCCTGTTCCACGGCCTTCAACGACCGTCCCCGGTGCACGCCGCGGCCATTCGACCGGCAGCGCGACGGACTGGTCGTCGGAGAAGGCGCCGGGGCGGTGTTGTTGGAGGAATACGAACAGGCGAGGAAGCGCGGGGCCGTGATCCTGGGCGAGGTCGTGGGTTTTGCCTGCAACAACAACGGAGGCGATCTCATCCTGCCGAATCGGGCCGGAATCAGCGAAACCCTGCGTCTTGGCCTCGATGATGCGGCTCTGGCGACCGATGAGGTCGATTTCGTCAGCGCCCACGCCACGGGAACCAAAATGGGCGATGTGATCGAAGCCCAGGCCATCCATGCCGTTTACGGTGGCGGCCCTTTCGTGACGGGTCTCAAGGGATACATGGGGCATACGATGGGTTCCTGCGGCGCCATCGAGACCATCCTGACCCTCTATATGATGCAGGACGGGTTTATCGCCCCGACGCTCAATCTGGAAGAACCCGACGAACGATGCGCCATGATCCGGCATACCATGCGTCTGCGGGAACAGCCGATACGTGTTGCGTCCATCCAGAACTTTGCCTTCGGCGGCGTCAATACGAACCTGTTGATCAAGAGGTTTGTCTGAATCCCGCCATGGTTTTTCCCGTGAGACATATCAAACCGGCGATGGATGTCATCGTGACGCTCCTGCTGTGGGGCTATTTCACGTTGGGATTCGTCCTCTTATTTGCCCCCCGTTATGCGGCGGCCACGCTTCGGCGCACGGATCGGGAAGCCGCCTTCCAGCGCTTGAATTGCCTTTTCTTCCAGGGGTTGTTCCGATTGCTGCGCCTCATCACCCTCGGGGTCACCCTGAATATCCGGGATGAGGTCCGGACGATCCGCTCGTCCATCATCGTCTGCAACCACCTGTCGTATCTCGATCCGATTCTCCTCATCTCCCTGTTCGAGAAACAGAAGACGATCGTCAAGAACGCCTTTTTCAACGTGCCTGTCTTCAGTTGGATTCTGCGGCAATCCGGTTACATCCCCTCGCAGGCGGGAGACGATTATGCGTCGCTCATGATCAGCCATGTTGAGAATATCAGAGAATATCTTGCATCCGGCGGCAATATCTTCATTTTTCCCGAGGGGACCCGGAGCCGGACCGGCCGGCTCGGCCCGTTCAACAAGGGGGCCTTCAGCATCGCCCGGTACTGCCGCGCGCCGATTCAATGTCTGATGATCCGCAACACGAACCGTCTATTTGTCCCGGGACGCTTCCGGCTCAATACCTGCATCCCTGTCGCCATTGACGTGGAGAGAATCGGTGCGTTCGACCCCGATTATGGCGATCCCGCCTTCCGCCTCTCTGTATTGATCCGTGAAATACGCGAGCTCTATGAGGGGCGGCTTGCTGAAGGATAAGAAGGAATTTATTTCTCTATCTGTCGTCGGTGCGCAGCAGTCTTCGATCCACAAATCGCCGACCTCGGTGACGATGCAAGATTTCGACGGGTAATGATTTTGTTTCCTCAATATTCATGATATGGGTAGCGGGAATTTGGACGTCTGTTACGCCTGAATCCGGCGCGAATGGTTTCCACGGAGGATGTACAGGGGAGGTGAGATTACAATGATGAAAAAAAGTGCAGGATTGGTTTTGGTCATTGCAGGCGGCTTATGGCTGTCGTTTCATGTCATCGGCGGCAGCCAAGCCATGGCTGCGTATCCGGAGAGGCCCATTACTCTTTTGGTTGGATTTGCACCGGGCGGGTCGATGGATCTGAGTGCCAGATCCTTGGCCAAGGCGGTGGAAAAGGTTTTGGGTCAGCCGGTTGTGATTGAAAACAAGCCCGGTGGCACGGGCACGGTCGCGCTGGCATCCTTGCTCGCTCAAAATAACGACGGCTACACCCTGTGTGCAACCCCAAGCTCGGTCTTGATCCGTGTCCCCCAGATGCAGAAAGTCCCTTTCAAACCGTTGAAAAACTTCCGGCCCATTATCGGGTTTGCGGAACCCCCATTGGGAATTGTGGTTCAGAATGATGCCCCCTGGAAAACCCTAAAAGATTTGGTTGCTGACGCCCTGTCCCATCCCGGAAAAATCAAATACGCGACTACCGGCGTGGGAAGCACGACCCACGCTGCCGTTGAAGAAATCGCCGTGAAGGAAAAAGCGCACATGATTCACGTGCCCTTCAAAGGCGGGACCGAAGCGCTTACAGCCCTTTTAGGGGTACATGTGGAGTTCGGCGCGCTGACATCGGAATTTATCCCCTCGGTGAAAGCCGGTCAAACCCGTTTGCTGGCAACCATGGGTGACAAGAGATCACCAAAATTTGCCGGTGTGCCGACCTTAAAAGAGCTGGGTTATGATTTTGTCAACGATGCGGTATTTGGCATTGTCTGCCCGTCCGGCCTTTCGCCCGACATCGTGAAACAACTCGAAGCGGCATTTGCCAAGGCTGCGAAAAATGAACAACATTTGGCCATCCTGGATAATCTTGACCTGGTTCCCCTATACTATGACGGCAAGCAATTCGAAGATTTTTTAAAGGTAAACTGGAAAAAAATTAATGCACATTTGATCGCAACGGGTCTTATTAAGGAAGCGGCTACGTCGCCGGAGTGAATGGGACGATCACGCTGCCGTTCTTTAAGGCCGATCATCGGGAAATAATGGATATACGGGACATTATAAGCGGTATTGTATGCCTCTTTATCTCCGTTTTTGTCTTTACGACATCCCTCCGCCTGGGGGTCGGGGCGCTTCATGATCCCGGTCCGGGCTTTATTCTCTTCTGGGCGAGTATTTTATTGGCAATCTGTACCGGCATCCTGTTCGGGATCAGCCTTTTAAAAAAAACAGAACCGGTGCTCCGGTCTAACGCATGGAATGGCGCGGATCGGCGTAATGCGATCATCGTAATGGCCGCCCTTATCGTTTATTGGCTGGTAGTGCCGAAGTTTGGTTATCTCATCTCTACCTTTGCGTTGATGCTTGTTTTGTTCGGTTTGGGGAGAATGAAACCATGGATGATGATCCTGGGCTCGCTGATTATCGTTCTCCTGAGCTATTATCTGTTCGATCATCTGTTGCAAACGCCGCTCCCCAGAGGTGTGCTGCGCTTTTGATCATGTTCAAGGGTGGAGAATGTGGATGCGTTAAGCGGTTTACTCTATGGTTTGTCGGTCGCCGTAAGACCTGAAAATCTCTTCTTTGTCTTTGTAGGGTGTTTTCTGGGAACATTGATCGGCGTCCTTCCGGGAATTGGCCCGGTGGGCGCCATCTCCATTCTGTTGCCCATGACTTTTCAACTGGCGCCAAGCGGGGCAATCATTATGCTTGCAGGGATTTATTATGGCGTCATGTATGGCGGTTCGACAACCTCAATCCTCGTCAATGTACCCGGGGAGACGGCATCGGTTGTCACCTGTCTGGACGGTTATCAAATGGCCCGCCAGGGTCGTGCCGGGCCGGCCTTGGGTATTGCCGCATTCGGTTCTTTTTTTGCCGGCACGATAGGGTTGGTCGGTTTGCAGATTATGGCCAATCCGCTTTCCCGCATTGCCCTGAAATTCGGCCCCCCGGAGTACTTTGCCCTCATCACGCTGGGATTCTCCCTCATTACCTACCTGTCTTATGGTTCCAAACTCAAAGCCTGTGTTATGGCTTTGCTCGGCCTGATCCTGAGCGGGGTCGGTCTTGATCCTATTACCTCCCAGGAAAGAATGACCTTTGGCATTTTAAATCTTTTTGAGGGCATTGGGGTTGCCCCGCTTGCCATGGGTTTGTTTGGCGTGGCTGAAGTATTCAATAATCTTGAAGCCCTTTCCTCCGGGAACATTGTAAAGGTTCGCATAACAAAGCTATTTCCCTCCAAATTGGATTGGATGCAAGCCAAATGGGCCATGGTACGGGGAACCGCAATCGGGTCTTTATTGGGAATTCTCCCGGGAGGAGGGCCTGTTCTGGCCACCTTCGTTGCCTATGGAGTGGAAAAGCGGGTAGCGAAAAATCCTGAACGATTCGGTAAAGGGGCGATTGAAGGGGTTGCGTCGCCGGAATCAGCCAATAATGCTGCCGCATCCACGTCCTTTATCCCTTTCCTGACCTTGGGGATCCCGCCGAATGTTGTGTTGGCCGTTCTGCTGGGGGCTTTTATGGTCCATGGGATCGTGCCTGGCCCTCTGCTGATCAAGGATCACCCTGATCTGTTTTGGGGTTTGGTGGGCAGCATGTATATCGGGAATGTCGTATTGGTCATCTTGAACCTGCCGTTGATTCCTCTCTGGGTGCAGGTGCTTAGAATTCCAGGTAAGATACTCTACCCGCTGGTGCTCCTTTTCTGTCTGGTGGGGGCGTTCTCTATTAACAATAATGTATTCGATATCCTTGTGATGATCATCTTTGGAATGGTGGGTTACCTGTGCAGGCAAAACGGCTATGAAGGCGCACCGCTCATTCTGTCTTTCGTTCTGGGTCCCATGTTTGAGGTAAATTTCAGACGATCTTTGCTCATGTCCCAGGGCAGTTTTTCTATTTTTTTTACCAGACCGATAGCCTTGGGAGCGATGATCTTTTCCCTCGGTCTCGCGATGTTTCCCATTTACAAACTGTTGGGAAAAAGGTCTAAGGGCCTGTAAAAAAATAACTGCTACAAAATCCGTTCGCCCTGAGCTTGTCGAAGGGCAGCCATTCATTGTTCGACAAGCTCACCACGAACGGCTAACTGTTCCACTAATTTTGTTACAGGCCCTAAGGGAATGGCTCATGGCGATCGCGAATGATAAAAAACGGGTGGTGATCACGGGCCTGGGAACGGTGAACGCCGTCGCGGGCGATACCCGGGATTTCGCCGCTGCCCTTCGCCGGGGCGAATGCGGCATCGGGCCGATCACCCTCTTCGACACGACACTGTTCCGCACCCATAACGGCGCCCAGGTGAAAGACTTTCGCCCCCGCGACACGATCCCCCGTAGCGTATCGCTGAAGCGGATGTCCCGTTCGGACCTCATGGCGTTGACGGCGACCTTCCAGGCCCTCGCACAGGCGGGGCTCAATCCTGTTCCGGAGGCGCTGCGGGAGGAGATGGGTGTCGTCATCGGCGGCGGGGCCGGGGGCCTGTTAGAGGCGGAAGCCTTCTTCCAGGACTACCTGCGCAAGGCGGGGAGGGCGAACCGTTTTTCCCGACTGTCCCCAGTATCCTGCGCCGCCACGGCCAACCATCTGACAACGCAGTTCAACCTCTGGGGGCCCAAGGCAACGATCATGACCGCCTGCTCCTCCGGTGCGACGGCCGTCGGCCTGGGGATGGACCTGATCCGGAGCGGCGCCGCCCGCGCGATGATCGCCGGCGGGACGGAGCCTCTCTGCCGGATGACCTTCGCCGCCTTCAACGCGCTGAAGGCCGTGGATCCCGCATACTGCCGTCCCTTTTCCGGCAACCGCGCCGGCCTGACCCTCGGGGAGGCGGCGGGGATCCTGATCCTCGAATCCCTCGTGAGCGCGAAGGAGAGGGGGGCGCGGATTCTGGCCGAGGTGCTGGGCTACGGCGTGACCTGCGACGCACACCACATGACCACGCCGGATGTCGGCGCCTCGGGAGCGGTCCGGGCGATGCGGGCGGCCTTGTCGGACGCGGGGCTTCAGCCGGAGTCGGTCGATTACATCAACGCCCACGGCACGGCGACGCCGCCCAACGATCTCATGGAGACGCGGGCGATCAAGGAGGTCTTCGGATCTCGCGCCTGGCGCATACCCGTCAGTTCGACGAAGTCGATGCACGGCCATACCCTCGGCGCCGCCGGCGCGCTGGAGGCGGTCGTCTGCGTCCTCGCCATTACGGAAGGCTTCATTCCCCCGACGATCCACTGTGAGACGCCCGATCCGGAGTGTAATCTGGATTACGTCACGACAGGCGCCCGGTCCGTCGCGCCGGACGTTGTCCTCTCCAACTCCTTCGCCTTCGGTGGGAACAACACGACGGTGATCTTCGGCCGCTTCCGGGAAGAGGAGGTGCGGCATGGGTAATCACGTTGTCAGACGGGTCGTCGTCACCGGAATTGGGATGGTCACGCCGTTGGGGGTGGGCAAGGATCGGTTCCGGGAAGCCCTGTGGCGCGGCGAGACAGGAATCCGGGAGATCGCCGCCTTTCCGACCGACGGTTTCGGGTCGCACCTGGGGGCGGAGATCCGTGCTTTTCAGCCGCGGGACTTCATTTCCCTGAAGAACTTAAGAAAGATGGACCGACTTTCGGCCATGACGACGGCCTCCGTCCGTATGGCTCTGGGTGATGCCGGGATCGCTGTAACCGACGCCAACCGGGACCGGATCGGCATCGTCATGGGGACGGCCTTCGGGAACACGGAGCTCAAGGTCCAGAGCGCCCGGATCCTTTTTACGGAAGGCCCCGGCATGGTCAATCCGATCCATGTGCCCAACACGGTGATGAACGCCCCCGCCGGTCACGCCTCCATCGAACTGGGGTTTCGCGGGGTGAACACGACGGTCAACCATCAGGCTGTCTCCGCCGAGACGGCGATCGCTTACGCCGCCATGGAGATCCGGCGCGGCACGGCGGACGTGATTCTTGCCGGCGGTGTGGACATTCTCTCCCCTTTCTTCTACGAGGCCCTCGACCATTTTCGCGCCCTCTCCCCGGCGGATGGCGGCTCGGAGGGTGCCCGGCCGTTCGATCTTGACCGCAACGGACCCGTCATGGGGGAGGGGTGCGGGATCGTATGCCTGGAGGCCGGGGAACTCGCCCGGGAGCGCGGGGCGGAGCCCTATGCCGAATTGACGGGGTGGGGTCTGGCCTCCTCCCCGTCGCCGCAGACGGGTTGGCCCGCCGATCCCCGCGGGTTTCTATTCGCCCTGGAAAGGGCGATGCGGATGGCGGGCGCGGTACCGCCGGACATCGACCTCATTCAGGCGGCGGCAAACGGCGGCTTTGAGCCCGACGCCTTGGAGGCGGCGGCCTATGAACGGGTTTTCGGCGGCGGGGATGCCAAACCGCTCATCACGTCGCTCAAGGGGGCGACGGGAGAGATCTTCGCCTCCGGCGGGATCCGCGCCGCCGCCCTGGCACTGTCGGTCCGGGAAGGGGTTGTTCCGCCGACCGTCGGCCTGAAGAGGCCCCTCTGTTCCCTTCCGTTTGTGATCGGAGAGGCCCGCCGCCGGCCGGTGAAGAAGGCGCTTCTGAGCGGAATCTCCTTCGGCGGAACTTATGCCTGTCTTGTGTTCGAGAAGGATGCGACAGAATCGCCTGCGACAAAATCGCCTTGACAAACAAGGCCCGCCTTCGTATTCTTCCCCCGCAGAAAAGCGAGAGCTTATCAGTAATTATGAATTTTTGTTTGAGGAGACCAGATGAATGTAGGCGAATGGATTTTCAAGCGGGCGGCGATCTATCCGGAGGGGCCGTTCCTGAAGGAGGAGGAAGCGCGCTCCTTCACGAACCGCGAGTTCAACGAGCGGGTGAACCGGATGGCCCACGCCCTCACGGCCTGGGGGGTCGGCAAGGGTGAACGGGTGGCCGTTCTGATGACCAACGCATCGGAGTTTCTGGAGATATTCTTCGCATGCGCCAAGACAGGGGCGATCATGGTACCCGTCAATTTTCGTCTGGCCGTTCCGGAGCTCGCATACATCTTCCGGGACTGCGCCCCCCGGGTTCTCGTCTATTCGGCGGACTTTGCCGCCAAGGTCGGGGAGGTGAAGGCCTCCTGGCCGGGGATGCCGCGCTGCTTCCGTCACGGCGGGGCTGCCGGCGACGATCCCTTTCTCGCGGAAGCCGTCACCCCCTTTCCCGTCGCGGAACCGCTCCCACGGGAAGAGGTTACGCTCGCCGATCCCCTGTTCATCATGTACACCTCCGGGACGACGGGGGATCCCAAGGGGGCGGTACTGACGCACGGCAACGTCCTGTTCGGTTCGATTAACACGGTGATCGGTTGC
The DNA here is from genome assembly GCA_026388375.1 of Deltaproteobacteria bacterium. GTDB lineage: Bacteria > Desulfobacterota > Syntrophia > Syntrophales > UBA5619 > UBA5619. The sequence goes on along the minus strand of JAPLJX010000197.1, from coordinate 7,543 downwards.
GGGATCAACCGCTCCTACAAATCACTCGTCGTGGCCCCGCTGTTCCACATCGGCGCCCTCGGCGCCTCGGCCCTGCCGATCCTCTATGCGGGCGGCTCCCTCGTCCTCAAGGGGTTCTACAACGCCGCCGAGGTGATCGGCCTCATCTGCCGGGAGAAGATCAATTACATGTTTGCCGTGCCCGTCATGTTCCAGCTCCTCACCCGGACCGGGGAATGGGAGAAGGCGGATTTTTCCCACATCCATTTCTTCATCGCCGGCGGGGCGCCCATGCCGCTCCCGGTGATCCGCAAATACCAGGAGGAGAAGGGGATCTTCTTTGCCCAGGGATATGGGATGACGGAGACCTTCCGTCTCACCTCCCTGGATCTGGAGGATTCGATCCGGAAGGCCGGTTCCGTGGGCAAGGAGGTGCTCCACGTCCTGCTTAGGATCGTGAATGAGCAGGACCGCGACGTGGCGCAGGGCGAGGCGGGGGAGATCATCGTTAAGGGGCCCAACGTCTTCGCCGGTTACTGGAAAAAACCCGCCGAGACGGCGGAGGCGATGCGGGGTGGATGGTTTCACACGGGGGACATGGGACGGCGGGATGAGGAGGGATTCATCACCATCGTCGGCCGGAAGGTGGAGATGATCATCAGCTCCGGGGAAAACATCTACCCGGCCGAGGTGGAGCGGGTGATCCATGCCCTGCCGGAGGTGCGGGAGGCGGCCGTCGTCGGGATGCCGGACTGGAAGAAGGGGGAGGTCGTGGCCGCCTTTGTGCTGCTCAAGGAGGGGGCGCAACTGACCGAAGAGGCGCTGCTCGCGGCCATCCGGGACCGGATCGCCCTTTTCAAACTTCCCAAGAAGATCGTCTTCGTCGAGGATTTCCCCCGCAATTCCGCGGGCAAGATCCTGAAGAAGGAGCTGAAGGAACGGTTGTCGTAAACGCCGGGAAAACATAGGGAGAGGGAATCATGAGTGAACCGCAGATTGCCGTCGTTACGGGCGGCAGCCGTGGAATCGGTCGGGCCATCGCCGTCGAACTGGCCGCGCACGGGTACCAAATCGTAATCACATATAAAACCAACGACGAGGCGGCGGCGGAGACCCTGCGGCTGATTCGGGAGGCTGGCGGGAGTGGTGAGGCGGTAAAGTTCGACGTCGGCAACGCCGCCGAGGCGGAAGGCGCGATGAACGACCTCCTCGGGCGGCTGGAACGGATCGACGTGCTGGTGAACAACGCCGGGGTGACGGCGGACGGTCTTTTCCTGATGATGCCCCGGAGGGACTGGGACGCGGTGATCGATACGACCCTCCACGGCTTCTACAACATGACCAAGCCGGTCCTGCGCAAGATGCTGCGCCGAAAAAGCGGCTCCATCGTCTCGCTGTCTTCCGTTTCGGCCCTGGTCGGCAACCGGGGGCAGGCCAATTACGCCGCAGCCAAGGCCGGTCTCATCGCCGCCAGCCGCGTCCTAAGTTCCGAGGTCGCCCGGCTCGGTATCCGGGTGAACGTCGTGGCGCCGGGACCGATCGATACGGAGATGATCCGGGACGCCCCGGTGGAAAACATCAAGCAGATGATCCCGATGGGGCGGATCGGCCGGCCCGAGGAGGTGGCGAAGGTGGTCCGCTTCCTCTGCTCCGACGACGCCTCCTACATCACCGGCCAGGTCATCTCCGTGAACGGGGGGATGATCTGAGCATGAAGAGAACTTTTTCCGGCAAGGCGCGCCGCCTGGTTATCTCCCTTTTCGGTCTGATCCTGCTGCTGCCGCTCCTTGTTGCCTGGGCCGACAGTTGGGAAGGGCTCCGCGAGGCCTCCCGCCGGATCACCTCCGTCGAGGCCCGCTTCGTGCAGAAGAAGACGCTGCCGATGCTGACAAAGCCGTTTGTCTCCGAGGGGCGATTTTTCTTCCAGGCCCCAGGCTCGCTCCGCTGGGAATACGACCGTCCCGTCCGGAGCGTCCTGATCATGAACGGCGGCGCCGTGAAGCGCTACCTGCGGGATCCGGGCGGCTGGCGCGAGGAGACCGGCGCGTCGCTAACCGCCATGCGGGTGGTCCTGGAGGAGATCGTGAACTGGCAGCAGGGCCGGTTCGACGCCAACCCCCGTTTCCAGGCCTCGCTGTCGGCCGATCCCGAGCCGCGGGTGACGCTCGTACCGCGGGAACCCTCCTGGGGCAAGATGATCCGGCGGATCGAACTGACCCTTTCCCGGGAGCAGGCGGGCGTGATGAAGGGCGTCCGGGTGGTGGAGGACGAACGCTCCTTCACCGAACTGGATTTCAGTCAGGTGCGGCTCAACCGCTCCCTGCCTGCCTCCCTGTTTGAGAACGTGGAATGAACGTGATGCCCCGCCGTCTTTTTCCGCTTTTCCTTCTGCTCCTGACCGTAGGCGCCTGCACGGGATTGAAACCCCTGACGCCCCTCGACCCGGCCCGGAAAAGCGCCGTGCTGGAAGGCTGCCGGCGGCCCTTCCTGCCGGGGAAGTACCGGCTCGTTCACGCGCTGGAAACGGTCATGCCCGATGGCGCGAAGGGGACGGCCGTCGGGATGCTGGTGGCTGATCCCCGGACGCGGGGTTTCCGGACGGCGCTGATGACGATCGAGGGGTTTGTGCTGTTCGACGCCGAAGCGGGGGAGACGCTGACCGTCCACCGGGCCGTGCCGCCCTGCGACGCGCCTGCATTTGCAGAGGCGCTGGCGGAGGATATCCGTCTGGCCTTTTTCCCGCCCGGAGAGGCGCCGACGGCCTGGGGCGAGGGGGAAGCGGGCGCCCTGATCTGCCGCTTCGAACGCGCCGACGGGCGGCTCGTGGAGGTTCTGACGTTCAAGGGCGGCGTCATGGCGATCCGCCTTTATGGGACTGGACAAGAGCTCCTAAAAAGGGTAAAAATGCCCCTCCCGGAGAGGCCCGGTCTGGCGGACACGCTGGAGATCCAAAGCAGCGGCTGGCTGTCCTATACGCTGCGGCTCAGGCTTCTGGAAAGCGAGGCCCTGGGCGACGATTCCGGGCCGACCCCCGCGGGAACGCCTCCCGGCGAGGAACCTTCCGACCCCGGAAGCGGAAATGGGAAAGGAAAGAGGATTCCATGAAATTTCGGCTCATTTACCCGCGTTGGCAGAAGCTGGAGCGGCAGACGGAGTTCCACCTGCCCCCGCACGGTCCGGTGGTCTTTGCCGCGACCCTGCCGCCGGATTGGGAGGTGGAGTTCATCGACGAGAACGTGGAACCCCTTCCCGTGGACGACGGCGTCGATTTTGTCGGCGTCTCGATGATGCTGACCTGCCAGATGAAACGGGGCTGGGAGATCGCGGACGACTACCGCCGACGCGGCCTCAAGGTGATCTGCGGCGGCATTGGAACGATGCTCCATGCCGAAGGGACAAGGCAACACGCCGACGCCGTTTTCCTGGGCGAGGCCGAGGGGCGGATGGAGGAGGTGTTCGCCGACTGGCGGCGGGGCTGCCTCAAGCCCGTCTACGACTTCTTCGCCGCGCCGCCGCCGACCGAGATCATCGGCCCCGCCCGGCGCGATATCCTCAAAAGGGATTTCTACAATTACAAGGGGATACAGATGGTGGATCTCGTGCACGCCTCCCGGGGCTGCCGGTTCAACTGCTACCCCTGTTGCGTCAGCTATCTGGGCGGGAGGCTGTTCCGTCCCCGGCCGGTGGACCGCGTGATCGCGGAGATGGCCGCGATCGACAACAACCGCCTGTTCATCGTCGACAACTCGCTGGCCCAGGACCGCCAGTGGGAGATCGACCTCTTTACCGAGATGATCCCGCTGAAGAAAAAATGGTGCTGCCATCCGATCGAGGAGGACGACGAGGTTCTCGACCTGGCCGCCCGGGCGGGGGCCTGGTATGTCTATCAGGCCGTCTTCGACACGTCCGATCGCATCCGCGACCGCGTGAAGCGATATCACGACCACGGCATCGCCGTGGAGGGGACGGTCCTGCTGGGGCTGGACCAGCACACGGAGGATGACATCAAGCGGCTCATCGACTTTATCCTGGAGATCGGGCTGGATCTGGCCGAGTTCACCGTGCTCACCCCCTTTCCCCATACCCGGGCGTTCGAAGATTTCGAGAGGGAGAAGCGGATCCTTACCTACGATTGGGACGCCTATACGGCCGACCGGGTTGTCTTCCATCCGCGTCACATGAGTCCGGAGCGCCTCCAGGAACTGCTCACCTACGCCTGGGAGACCTTTTACCGGGACGAACCCCAGAACTACAAGATGTTCAAGCTCTTCAAGCAGGTCGTGGAGAGGGAGAAGGCGGACGGGACCTTCCGCCCCCGGCGGCGCGAGCTTGCCGTCCGCCGGTTCGGCCGCGAAGGAGAGCCGGGAACGGTCGGCGAGACAACAAAAGGCTAACAAATATGTGAGAAAAAGAGTTTGAATCTGTCTGTCCAATCATGAAGGCAGCCAAATAAAAAAGGAAGGTGCAAAAATCCGTAAAAGTAAATTGACATTACAAATTCTCGTGCTAAAATAAAACCATGAATACAGAGAACCAGTACATACGGCGTCGGCTCATGACAGCGCTGACGGAGCATCTTGATCATCCCGAGATAACCATGCTGGTCGGGCCGCGTCAATCGGGTAAGACAACCATCCTCAAGCAACTCGATGCCCAACTTCGCTCCGGAGGGCGAAATACCCTCTGGCTCAATCTGGATGTTGAGGACGACTTCCGCCACCTCGCGTCTCAAGGCGCGCTTATCCAGAAGATTCGCTTGGAACTGGGCAGTGGCGGCGTGGTCTTTATTGACGAGATCCAGCGTAAGGAGAACGCCGGGCTGTTTCTGAAGGGTCTGTACGATCAGGGTCTCCCCTGGAAGTTTGTGGTCTCCGGCTCGGGAAGCATCGAGCTGAAGGAGAAGATCAGCGAGTCGCTGGCCGGCAGAAAGCGCGTATTCGAGCTTGCGACGGTCGGCTTTGGCGAGTTCGCTGATTTCCGAACCGGTTACCGATACGCGGACCGGCTCAGAGAATTTTTCCGCGCCGAGCCGGCAAGAACAGAGCAGCTCTTCCGGGAATACCTCATGTACGGCGGCTATCCACGCGTTGTGCTGGCGGAAACACACCAGGAAAAGCTGGCCACCATCAACGAGATTTTCCGCAGCTATCTGGAAAAGGACATTGTCTACCTCCTCCGGGTAGAAAAGAGCGACAGTTTCAGCAACCTCGTGAGGGTGCTGGCCAGCCAGACCGGGAAGATGGTCAGCTATTCCGAACTGTCCGCTACCCTGGGGCTCTCCCTGCCCACGGTCAAAACCTATCCCTGGTATCTGGAAAAGACCTTCATGGTCCGGAAGGTAAGCCCCTGGTTCACCAACATCAGAAAAGAGATAACCAAAGCGCCGGTCTACTATTTCTGCGATATCGGCCTGCGCAATTTCGCATCGGGCAGCTTCGGCGGCATCTCGGACAGCGAGGCCGGATTCGTCTTTCAAAACGCGATCCACGCGCTGCTGACGGAACGCTTCCCCCTGGCGGATACGACGATCCACTTCTGGCGCACCAAGGATAAGGCCGAGGTTGACTTTGTCATCCGGCGCGGGGCTGCCGTGACACCACTGGAGGTCAAGTACAGCGACATGAAAAAGCTTGAGGCCCCGCGCTCGTACCGTGGATTCCTTGAGCGTTATCATCCGGAGAGCGGCTATATCGTCAACAAGAGTCTCAGCGATGAGGCCATGGTGGGCGAAACGCGGGTGCGGTGCCTTCCGTACTGGGAACTGATGTTTGAGGAGGCGTTTTCGATTGCAGATGCAGCATTTTCAATAAATCCGCCGCAAGAGTAGGCGGGAGATGGAACGCGCCCGGGGGTGGTGGACGTGGCCATCGAGGTTTTGGCCCGCGAAATTTCCGGGAACGGCTTTCAGAAGGAGAATGGGTAAACGTGCAAAAAAGCCAGAGTCACGAAGTAAAGATGAAGGTGCCGTTTTTCGATCTTGATCCGATGCAGATCGTCTGGCACGGCAACTATCTGAAGTATTTCGATATCGCTCGTTCCGAACTCTTCGACGGTTTGGGTGTCGATCTGTTCGCCTTCCATGAACGGACGCGGTACGTATTCCCGATTATCCGGAGCGCCGTCAAACACATCCATCCCCTCCGGTGGGGCGACGAATTCATCTGCCGGGCCACCGTGAAGGACGCCCGCACGAAGATCGTCGTCGCCTTCGAAATCCGCCTCGTTGCGGACCAAACGGTCTGCGCCCGCGGGACGACGGAACAGGCCGCTGTCCTGGCCCCGGAAATGGAAATGGTTTATACGATTCCGGAAGAGATACGCCGGGCCCTGGGGTTCTAAAGATGGAAACGCCTTTCCCGCAGGCCTTGATCGCAGGTTATGAAAGGGTCGCCGCCTGGGCCGACCTTCTGGACGAGATCAACGTCTTTCCCGTGGCCGACGGCGATACGGGACGGAACCTCGTGGTCAGTCTCTCCCCGCTGCGGCAGTCGGCTCAGGGGCGGGAGCGGATCATCCGGGAGCTGCTGCTGTCGGCCCGGGGAAATTCCGGGAACATTGCCGCGCGGTTTTTCTCCGGTCTCCTCATGGCCGATTCGGCCCGAGACCTCGCCGTCGCCGTTCGCCAGGGGCGGGACCGCGCCTGGCAGGCGGTGAACGACCCAAAACAGGGCACGATGCTGACCGTTTTCGATGCGTTGGCGGAGGCCGTGGAGGAAAGTCCGGCGATGGCCGATGCGCCCTGGCGCGAGCGGGTGCTCCAAAGAATCGAAAGGGCGGTGCTCTCCACGCCGGAACTCCTGCCGAAGCTCAAAGCTGCCGGCGTCGTCGATGCTGGCGCCTTGGGCATCTTCATCTACCTGGACGGTTTTTTCAGCGTCCTTGCGGGGGACGGCGACGGATTCAGACCCGTCACGGAGATTTTCAAGGGTTATCTCAAGGTTTCTCCGTCCTTTTCGGAGGAAGGGGAAACGGGCTGCTGCGTGGATACGGTGCTCCGGGTCGAAGGCGAAGCCGGGGACGCTCTCCGGGGGATTTCCGCCGTCGGGGAAAGCGTTGTCGTCCTGCGGGACGGGGCGCTCTCCGGGGGATTTCCGCCGTCGGGGAAAGCGTTGTCGTCCTGCGGGACGGGGAGTATTTGAAGGTCCATCTCCACGCCCGCGACGGCAGGGAGGCCCGGGGTGATCTCGCCGCCTTCGGAAAGATAGTCCGGTGGTCCGCCGACGATCTGGGTGCCCAGGTCCGTTCTTTTCGTCGGCGGCCGGTCGAACAGGCCGTGCATATCATGACGGACGCCGCAGGTTCCATCAGCCGCGAGATCACGGCGGATCTGGGGGTGACCATCCTGGAGAGCTACATCACCGTCGGGGAAAGATCCCTCCCCGAGACCCATTTCGCCCCGGAGGAGCTTTATGCGGTCATGCGCAGGGGCGTAAAGGTCTCCACCGCACAGGCCTCCGTCTTCGAGCGCCATGGGCATTATCAGAGCGTCCTGGACCGTTATCCCCGGGTCCTCTACCTGTGCGTCGGTTCCGCATTCACAGGGAACTGCGGGGAGGCGATGGCG
>JAPLJX010000142.1:3606-4522 GCA_026388375.1 Deltaproteobacteria bacterium | reverse complement strand
AAATCGAAGCTGTGGATCATCACGCCAAGACCCAAGGCCACGTTGGCGCTGGGCCCCCGGAAGTTTTGCAGCCATAGCGTCGACTCCCACTTCCCTTTCTGCTCCTTGACGTAACTACCGACGATTTGTGCCCAAGGCTGCGTGGTACCGTGCATAGCGCAGCCGATGGCATCCAGCAGATAGGTCTTGAAGCGGAAGACGAGGTGATGCTCCAGTTGCTCAAATCGCAATCCGGCGGCGAAACCGGATAGCACTCTGGTTGTATTTTCCATTCTTTTTATAATCTCCTCTTTTCCAGTACACCCGTATTGTCAAAAGATTCTTACTTATAATGCAAAACATCTTTTATAATCGTATAGTCCTCCTTCAAGTTTGGCAAGAACCAGCCACCCTCATTTCATCGAATGACTTGCTCCACAGGCGGTCTAACCTACGCTATTGTAAAGACTTTGGTTGGGTTCGATACCGATAACCAAATACTTGCTATGCTGGATCATTTTATAAGGAACCTGTGCTTGGGTAATACTATTTCAACCCAATATTTCTTTCGTTTCCAATTTTTTCCATGGTTTCTATCATCGCTTCGAATTCCGTAAGGGGTAGCACTTCGGCCTTGAAGTACTCCTGCAACTTATATTGGGCGGTAAGATCAAGCCGTTTTAATGCAGCTTGCATCATGATTGGCTCAACGCCCCATTCTTTTATTGCTTCAATGTAATCATGGAGTTCTACCGTCTTTCGTTCAGCCTGGAGCCCACCGCGCACTGCCCAGAAAGCCATTTCATCCTCTCGTGGCATTTTTACTGTTGGCTTTACCAGAAGGGGCGGCAGGGACTTAATGTCACATCCTGCCTTTCGCGCGCTAATGGCAAGCTCCAGATAAAGTGCCTGAGCGCCAAGGTAATATATTTTTGCC
>JAPLJX010000142.1:0-3569 GCA_026388375.1 Deltaproteobacteria bacterium | reverse complement strand
TGCTCATAACGAGCTTGAATTGCTCGGCACCATCCCCAGAAACGCACATGAAAACTTTATGTTTTTCTTTTGATGGAGGTTCAAAGATCGCGATATCAACAAATTTAGCGCCCTTAGCATTTATCACCTCCGCCCCTTGTTCTTTGGCTATTGGAGTAGAATTGTTGAGATCGGCGTATATCCTGTCTGGTTGGATAAACTGCGCCGCTTCTTTGGTGACTTGTAGAGCAAGATTACCCCACACGGACGAGAACACCAATTCTGACTGTTTCATCAATTCTTCAAGACTCAGAACCAATTGCACGTTGGCATCAGCAGCCCGTTTATGGATGATTTCGCTATAGGTTGGATCTGATATAGCTTTATCATAGGCAACAATTTGTTTAATGCCTGCCGCCTTCAAGCCCAGTGAGAAGAAATAGGCCACCTCGCCAAAACCAATAAAGCCAACTTTCGGATTCTTGGACAGCATTTGCGTCTCCTTCGCTCATCGCGTATTCATGTGCGGCGGAATTTCGAGGGCGCGGTGATCCCCCAAACGGCCGAATGATCCATCACCCACCGCGGATATGGAGTGGGGCAGCCATATCACGACACTTCTTCCATCCCGAAAATAATGACTGCACCGCGCCCCCCAAAGGCGCTTCGTCTGCGGACGCGGCGCTTTCAAACTGCACCGGCTTTCGCTGTTCAGGAGGCCACCACTTTCAATACGACTCCTGTATCGCGATCCGCCTTCTGCCAATTGAATTCATCAAGCGGCAGAGGAATCCGCGTGTTCCCAATGAACTTCGTGAAGGGCTTCCTCCAGATCACCTGTGACCCTGACCACGCCTCGAGAACACCTTTTTTGACCGTGTGAGATAATTGAATAGAAGGGCCAGGATGGAATAAAGAAGATCGGTAGGATTTAGCCTCTTCTGGAATAATCCGCTGAGGCACCACGTACCGGACGGGATCTTCGGCCGCAATCGATATGCGGCGGCCGGTCTTCGCCCCCTGGTCCTTCAGATAGGCAACGATACCCTTTGCCGCACGTCTGCCTTCGAGGGCGCACAGATCGTGCATCTCGGCGCCGCGCAGCATGTTTCCGGCGGCGAAGATTCCGGGCACGGTCGTCATCAGGTTCATGTCGATTGCGGGACCGTAGGTCGCCGGGTCATATCCGATCGCCGTGTTGTCGATCAGGGGAGAATAGGCGCGGAATTTCCCCGTCAGAATGATGGTGTCGCACGCCACATCCTGGATCTTCTGCGTTCGACGATCCAGCAACTGGACCCCTTCCACCCGTTTGGTTCCCACGATGGCGTTCACGGAGGTGCCCGTGTAGAGGGGGATTCCCAGCATGCCGCCCATGGAACGCGCCAGCAGGGGGTTCGTCTGGAGTTCATCGTCCTCCTCCACGAGCCCCGCAATCGCCGTCCCGGCATGCCGGAGGGTAAGCACGCAGGACAAGGCAACGATCTCGCTTCCGACGATGATCGCCCGTTTCCCCGGTTTCGAACCGCAGTTCCTCACCAGTTCCTGCAGCGTCCCCGTCGTGAAAATGCCCGCCGGACGTGGACCGGGAAGCAATCGCGTGTCGCGGGGGCTCTCATAGCATCCCGTCGCAAGAAGGACGGTCCGCGCATCGTAGGTCGTAAAACCTTCCCGAGATCCCACCTGTATCCGGTGAGGCACGCCGTGGCTTCCGGGAACGATTTGCATGACCGTCGCATTCAGATGAATGTCGGTCGAAGTCTCCCTGGCGAGACGGTCCAGTTTTTTCGCGTACGCCGGCCCCGAATATATTCTCTTCATATCACGCATACCGAAGAACACGTGACATGTGCGGGGAATACCTCCCAATTCCGGCCCGCTTTCAAACAATGCGACCTTGCCGCTTTGCGCTTTTGCGAGTTCGAGGCAGGCCGAAACGCCGGCCGGGCCGCCTCCGATAATTGCCACATCCAGTGTCGATGATTTCTGATGATTCATGTTTTTCTCCTTCCGGGGAAACGCGTCGACTGCCCGACGCCGCCTCCCTATCCTGCATAATTCGATTTGGTTCCTTTTTTCGTGATGTCTTCAAGAGGTTGCTTCAGCTCCCGCGCCATGATCGCGACGATCTTTGCACTGCAGAAATTCCCCTGGCATCGTCCCATGGAGGCCCGCGTGCGCATCTTCACGCCGTCAACGGTCTGGGCACCCCGCCGGACGGCTTCGATGATCTCTCCCTCCGTCACCTCTTCGCACCGGCAGATGACATGACCGAACTCGGGACGTTCCGCCACGAGCTTCTGACGCTCTTCGATGCTGGCGCCCCTGATCCGGGGAAACCGCTTCCGGATCGGATTGAACTTCTCGTTGACTGCCAGCTCCAGACCGGCTTTTTTCAGCATCTCGACCACGTACCGGGCCATCGGCGGAGCCCCGATGATGCCGGGCAGCCGGATGATGACATTCAGGAAAAGCGGGTTGTCCGGCGGGAATTCGACGATATGGTCCCCCGGGGTGCGGGTGTTGAAAACCCGGACGCCGGCGAAGGCTGCGATCACGTCCTTTTCCGATATGCCGGGCAGCAGCGTTCTGCCGATCGCCAGTCCTTTCAGCATGTCCTCGCGCATGGTCCCCGTGTCTCCCGGGTTGTCCGTCGGATCGTAGGTTCCGCATTCGACCATGATATTGTCGATCCTTCTTTCCAGCACCTCGATCTTCCCGGGCTTGTTCGGCCATCGGACCGCGCCGTTCAGGAATTGATTCAGCCTCCGATCCAGGAACATGAGCTGCGTCTTGTTGAACTTCAGCCCCCAGTCCCGGCTGCCTCCCAGATCCGCGACCTTGTCCGCCCATCCGCCCGCCGCGTTGATGACGAATCTCGTCTTGATCGTGCCGTTGGTCGTCTGCACGCTCTGGGAGTTCTGGTGTTTGGTGATCCCCGTAACCTCGGCGTTCAGCAGGATCCTGGTCCCGTTCTGGGAGGCATTCTCCGCGATGGCGATGACGAGCTCGGGAGGAAAAACATCGATGATGTGATCTTTGGCGTAAAGTGCCGTCTGAATATCCTTGCTGATGTGCGGCTCGAGCGCGAAGATCTTTTCCCTGCCGACTTGCTCGAAATCCGCATAGATGCCGCCAGCCATCTGACCCAGCATGAGGTACTTTTTGAAGTCCTCGGCATGATCCTCGGTCTTCCCGACGATCAGCAGGTGTGTGTCCTTGTGCTCCACGCCGAGATCGACCAGAATCTGGCGCCATTCGTCAAAACCTTCTTCATTCCACTGGTTCACCAGCGCCTTCGTATCGTGCACATTCTCGACCGTCAGCGGCGTGCCCGGCGCCAGGACCACGCTCTTCAGAATCATGGAGCCGACCATGTTCAGCCCCGTGTAGATGTGCCCCAAAGTCGCCTTGCTCGCACCGGCGGCAAGTTCCCCGCTCCGTTCCACGAGAACCACATCTACCTGATATCTCGAGAGCTCCCTCGCAATCGCGACACCCGTAAATCCACCACCTATAATTGTAACATCAGCTTCCAAAGTCTTTCCCTCCATTGTTTACCTCCGTGTCTTCTGTCGACAAAATGAAAG
>JAPLJX010000310.1 GCA_026388375.1 Deltaproteobacteria bacterium | reverse complement strand
TTTTGAATTGGGCAGCGCGATGGCCGCAAGCAAGCTTCCCGCCTCCACCGACTTTATGCAGAAATATCAAAGGAAATACGGTGAGGAGATCCAGGCCGGGCACGGCCCCGCGCCGTCCTATGAATCCGTGTATATCCTGAAAGAGGCCATCGAGCGGACCGGCAGTCTGGATCCGGATACGATCGTGGCCGGACTGGAAAAAACCGACCGGCGGGGGGTGATGGGCCGCATACGCTATGATGCCGGCCACCAAGCGGTTTATGGCTTTGACCCAGCCGAAACAAGCGTGTCGGTGGTATTCCAATGGACCGATAGCGGCAAACGCGTCGTCGTATTTCCGGATTCTCTGGCCGAAAATGCGATCCAACTGCCGACAGGGCTGAAATCCGCAAAGTAGTGCAATAATACCCTTATGCCCTTTGGGGGATGGCGAATGTTTGCAGGCACTATCGTTTTCGCCCTGATCAACAGTTTTATACTCATTCTGATGGCCATAGGATTCAATTTGACCTTCGGCATCAGCGGGGTGGCTAATTTCGCGTACGGCGCGCTATATGCCTACATGAGCTGGACGATGCTGAACCTGCTGCATCTGCCCTTTTGGGCATCGGCGGCTCTCTCCATTGTCCTCACGATGATATCGGGCGCCATGATGTACCGTTTCGTGCTGCTGCGCGTTCGCGGCCAGGCCCTTTCCGAAGTCATCGCGACCTTTGGCATCGGCCTTGCCATCCTGGAATTGTTTCGCTACCTGGGGCTTGTGGGGTTCGAATATACCCTGCCGGTCTTCTGGAACGAAAGCTTCATGATCGCCGGCGCTTATGTGGATATACAGCGGATTGCCATCGTGCTGATCGGGCTGATGCTGGTGCTGGGCTTGTGGCTTTTTACCCATTTCACCTCGACCGGCCTCGCGTTTCGGGGCATCGCCCAGGACGAACGCACCGCTTTGACTTTCGGTATCGATTCCGACTGGATCGCCACTTTAAGCGTCTCTTTCGGGGCAGGTCTGGCCGCCATCGCCGCCACCATCATCATTCCTCTGGGAAGCATTGCCCCGAACGAGGGATACGATGTGCTGATCAAGGCCCTGGCCATATGCATCATCGGAGGCCTGGGTTCGACCGGCGGAGTGATCGTGGCCGGCTTCATCGTCGGTTTTGCGGAACGCTTCACAGATACCTATATCGGTTCCCAATGGACCATGATCGTCAGCCTGGCAGCCATCCTGCTGGTGCTGGCGATCAAGCCCTCCGGCCTGTTCGGCCAGCAAAAAGAGTTGGAAGAGAGGATTTAGAGACGTGAAAAAACGGAGGGAGCGGATCGATCGGGGGATCAAAGCCCGTTCTGAGGACGTTTACGCCCTCTGTTCCTGGCGCGAAATGCTCTATCTGGCCGGCCCGCGGCTGCTGCCGGCGGCCGCTTTTCTGCTGTTGCCGCTTTTTTTAGGCGTCTATTGGCAGAAGGTGATGATTTCAGTGGCCGTGTTTGCGCTATTGGCCATCAGTTGGGACATGCTGGCCCAGACCGGCATGATTTCGCTGGGGCAGGCTCTTTTTTTCGGCATGGGCGCCTATGTATCGGGCATCCTTAACTTTTACTTCGGGATGCCTCCGTGGCTCACTATTCCTGCAGCGACGGTACTGGGCGGCACACTCTGCACCCTCATACTGATGCCGGTCCTGCGCCTGCGGGGAATTTATTTTTCCATGGTCACGTTGATCATACCCTTGATGCTGGTGCGAATTATCGAAGCCACCAAAATATTTGGCGGTACCGAGGGGTTGAGCGGTATGACGCCGCTGCCGTCCACTCTGACGGAGATCTATCTGGTGACGGGGGTGCTTCTGGGGGTGTTGTTCGGATTAAGGAGGCTGATGGAGACGGATTACGGCCTGGTGCTCAAGGGCATCCGTGACAATGACCGCTCGGTCACGAATGCCGGCATCAACATCTACTGGTTCAAGACCCAGGCGCTTTTCATCTCCAGTACCATCGGCGCCTTCGCGGGTGCATTCATGACCCACGTTTACATGTTTGTGGGTATGCCGGTGTTTGCCCTCGACTATTCCATCCTGCCCATCGCCGCTGCCGTGGTGGGAGGAAGCGGAACACTGGCCGGGGCCGCCCTGGGGGCGGTGATCCTGGTACCGCTGTCGGAAGCGTTACGGGGCATCGGCGGGCTGCGCATTGTGATGTACGGATTGTTTCTGGTGGTTTTCATTGTGGCCATTCCAGAGGGGCTGTTTGACTATATTCAGCGCAAATACCATCAAAAGGAAAGATGGGTCGAGATAGACAAATGAGTTTGCCAACCGCCCTGCGGGTAGAGGACATATGCAAAATCTTCGGGAGGGCCGTGGCGGTCGACCATTTGAGCTGCGAGGTGCGCCGAGGAGAACTGCTGGGGATCATCGGGCCCAACGGTTCCGGCAAGACCACCCTGGTCAATCTCATCTCCGGTTTTTTGAAACCAACTTCCGGGCGAATCCTATACAACGGACAGGACATCACCCGCACCGCTCCCCACAAGATAGTCGGCATGGGGATCTCCCGCACTTTTCAGATGGTCCGCCCCTTTTACCGGTTACCGGCCTATAAAAACATGATCATCCCCCTCTATTCCCCCCGGGTACGTCAACTGGCGGGAGGCAGATATGGAGATCGCAATGCAGTGGCGCTGGATCTCCTCGAGGAGGTGGGCTTTGAACGGGACGCCAACGTTGCCTACAAACCGGCGGGGACGCTTCCCCAGGGATATCTCAAGCGGTTGGAACTGGCCAAGGCCATTGCCCTGTCGCCGGATCTGCTGATTCTTGATGAACTGTTTTCCGGCATGAGCCTGGCCGAGGTGGCAAGCATCGTACCTGTTATCGAAAAACTGAGGCTGGCCGGTAAAACCATCATCATGATCGAACACCGTTTAAAGGAGCTGTTTCGCATCGCCGACCGGATCATGGTTTTGAACTACGGCCAGAAAATCGCCGAAGGGACCGCGGCCGAGGTCATGGAGAGCGAGGCGGTCAAGAACGCGTATCTCGGCTCTGAGGAATGAGGAATCGGGGACATGTTCCGGAAGCCCGGAGGGATCGGAACGTGTCCCCGGAACACGCGAGGTGATCATGCTTGACGTGAACAATCTGATGGTGTTTTTCGAAAACGCTCTGGCGTTGAACGATTTCAGCATGCAGGTACGCGAAGGCGAGATTATCGGGGTGATCGGCTCCAACAGTGCCGGTAAGACCACGCTGATGAACGCCCTTTCGGGACTGATCATCGATATGCGGATCAAGGAAAAGCGCAAGGGCGGCGAACGCATCACCGTTTACGGCAGCATCGTTTATGAAGGCCTGGATATTACCGAGCTTTCCCCCAGCGAGCGGGTAAAAAGAGGAATCGTGCTTTCACGCGAGCGACACCCCGTCTTTCCGGAAAGCAGCGTTACGGAAAACCTGAAGATCGCCGGTTACCTGCGTACAAAAGCCGAAGTGCGGGAAGTCATGGAGTACGTCTTTACCCTTTTTCCAGCCCTGGTTCAGTTACGCGCGAAAAAAGCCGGTTTTTTAAGCGGCGGGGAACAGCAGATGCTGGCCATCGGCATGGCGCTGGTAGTGAGGCCGCGGCTGCTTCTGCTGGATGAACCTCTGTTGGGCTTAAGCCCGATGATGCAAAAGGCGCTGGTGGATGCCATCGTAAGTTTGAACAAGGAGACCTTGAGCGGCGCCGGCGCCGAGCTGATGGACAATCCGGAAATCAAAGCCGCCTACTTTGGAATATGACCCATGAAGGAACAGCACACAAACAGCAGCCCTGACCGTATTATTGATCTTTTTATGAAAACCGCCGGACGGCGCGCCGATGCCACGGCGGTCATATATCTTGGAACCCGTTATTCATACCGCCGCCTGGAGGAGATGACGCGGATTTTTGCCGCGGCGCTGAACGATCTGGGCATCCGGCCCGGACAGAAGGTGATGCTCTACATCCCCAACAGCATCCAGTGGGTGGTGGCCTGGCTCGGCATTCAGCGCATGGGTGGAGTTTGTGTTCCCATCACGCCCATTTATCCCGCCCATGATGTTCAATATATCGCCAACGACTGTGAGGCCGTAGCCATCTTGTGCGCCGATACCAACTTCGGGTACGTAAAAAAGGCATGGCCAGCAACAGGGATCCGAAAGGTGATCGTCACCCGGATGGCCGATCTGCTGCCTGCCTGGAAACGGTGGTTCGGTTATCTGTTCGATGTGATTCCCAAAGGCAAAATCGTTTTGGATGAAAATACGCACGGCCTGCGGCAACTGCTGCACCGTTATCGCCACGCCGTCGATGCCATCCTGCCGGCGGTTGACCCATGCTTGGAACCCACGGCCGAGATCCTCTATACCGGCGGTACGACGAAATACCCCAAAGGGGTGCCCATCAATCATGACCTTTTCCTGATTTCAGCGGACGAACAGATACGGATGAGCGAATCCCTATTCCCAGCGGAAGAAAATGTGATCCTGGGCAATGCCCCCCTTTTCCATATCCTTGGCCAGACAACCGGCCTGGCCACACTCCTGGCGGGCGGGACACTGATCCTTCTGCCGCGTATCAACATGGATGCGGCCCTGGATGCCATCCAGCGCTTCAAGGTAAAAAGCATGATCGGCGTGCCCATGCTGTACCGGATGATTCTGGAACATGTTCGTCTGGCGCAGTATGATGACAACCCCACCAGGAGCGCGGGTCGTGCCGTTGCCAGCAAAAAAGTGAAAATCGTCGATCCCGCAACGCTGAAACCGGTCGAGCCGGGCCAACCCGGGGAGCTGATCGTCCATTCCGCCCATATGGTGACCAGTTATTTGAACAAACCGGAGGAAACCGCCGAAGCATTCATTGAGCTGGAAGGCCTTACATGGTACCGTACCGCCGACGTCATGTCCATGGATGAAGCGGGCAACTTCTACTTTGTAGATCGGACCGTGGACACCATCAAACACAAAGGGTATCGCGTGTCCGCCTCCGAGATCGAAGCCGTACTCCAGGAACACCCGGCCGTGATCGGCGCGTGTGTCATCGGGATCCCGGACAAGATGGTGGGTGAGCGCATCAAGGCCTATGTGGTCTTGAAAGAAGATATCAAAGGCATCACAGGCTATGATCTGATCAAATGGTGCCGACAGACCCTTGTCTCATACAAGATTCCGCAGTATATCGAATTCCGGGACATGCTGCCCAAATCCAAAGTGGGCAAGATGCTGCGGCGCGAGATCCGGGATGAGGAGGGGCGCCGGGCGGATGGTTAGGGCGGGTGGCTCGTCCATCGCTTCCGAGATTGATGATATCATCTTTGAGATCAACCTTGCCCATGATGCATTTATCTCTGCCGTCATCTTCGGGAAAAAAGAAATCGAGGAAGGCTGAGAATCGATCGTCATCTCGAAGGAATGCTAGCCGGCATTAATCGCCTCCATGACCGGGTAAACGCCATTGTGAGATTACTTCGCGAGCGGAAGCTTCTGTATGTTGACGAGAAGGGTCTTGTTTGGCCAGGGTTTATGAGATCAAAATAACAAACAGATAGAACAGCTATGTGCATAGATACCCAAGGATAGCAAATACAAAGTTGCAATTTTGGTTATCACGGTATATTACTGAATGCCAGATGAAATGTGGCATTATTGGGGGGATGATCGGGGGTGAGTCTAACTTCCTCCCATGAATTCGTCCTTGAAAATAATGCTTGACTTCAAACAGAAATCAATGAAAATGATCCCGTATCGCTCATGATAAGGAATGAGCACATTGGATTTTTTATTTTCACCTGGGACAAAATATTTTTTATGGAGCAGGCGGGAGCGTTGAAGTGAGGACAACTTCCTGAAATCAAGCATACGACAATATTGCAAGATATACTTTATTTCAGTCGGCAATGGTCATATTTTTCTCAAGGATCTTGACATCGAGTATTTATCGGCGTAGATAAATAAAACATTTACATAGATATTGCAATCGTCATTTGAATCCTTAATGCTAAACGGTGAGGGTGCCATGGATGGATGACCTTAACCCCGCGTCTCGAAAAGAGTGCGGGGTTTTGCGTTTATGACATTTAATCGGGTGAAGCCGGCCTACTCAACTCATGCCACAAATATAGAGGAGAAAGAATGAGAACGACCATGAAGAAAATGATTCTTGCGTCCTTGCTGCTTTCCACGGTCCTGCTGGCCGCCGGGTCAGCATACGCTGTGCCTCTCTATTTTCCCCACGTAGCCGCAAATTTCCCCTGGCAAACGGAAATAGCCATCATCAATACGGGCGATCAATCAATCACCGGCACCCTGAGGGGTTTAAGCGATGTGGGTCAGCTCATAGAGACCAAGCCAGTCACACTTTCTGCCCGAGGCCGGAGACAGATCACCATTGCCAATGAGTTTACAAACCCCGCAGACATCGGATACATCATCTTCGATACAAACTCTGCTGCGGTCCAGGGCTACACGAAGTT
>JAPLJX010000078.1 GCA_026388375.1 Deltaproteobacteria bacterium | reverse complement strand
CCCCTTCCGAATAATTGTTGATGTTCCAAGACTTGTACTCGACACGCGGGGCGATGAAGTAGCGGAGGGATTCGTCGAGCGGCTGGTAGAATTCGGAGAAGAAACGGGGGGTTCCCCCGATCTGAATCATGTTTTGCCATTCCGCCCCCAGACGGTTGAGCGCCGTGCTGGTCAGGCTGGCCGAGATGTTGTAGTCCGCACCGCCGTTGATGTCGTCCGAGAGACTCATCCCGAAGCGGAGGTAGTGCGGTCCCCAGGATTTTTCCTTCGTCTTGATGAGAAGGCCGGTCTGCCCGCCCTCTTCACTGAGGTGAAAATCGGCCTTCTCGAAGGTATCAATGCTGTAGACCCTTTTAAGGTCCTGTTCAAGCGTTTCCAGATTCAGGGGTTCACCCGGTTTTGTGCGGATCTGCGCCCGGATGACACTCTCCCCGATGGGGGACTTGTTGTCGACGGCTACGCCGGCGCTGACCGGCAGCAAAACGGGCTGCCGCCGCTGTACGGCAAGCCAGTTCTCATACGCTGCGGGCGGAAGGGAGAGTCCGGCAAGGTGCGGGATGGACCGGCGCGCCTCCTCCTCTCCGATCCGGATCGCCTCCGGAGCTTTGGCAAAGTCGCTCGATCCGATGTCGCCGAGCACAGGCTGGAGGAGGAGATCCCCTTTCCGGAGCGTGGCGATCTGTGCATCGGTGTTCTTCTGGATGAAGATGGTCATCACCTGTGCGGTGATCGTCATTGCCGAGGTCAGCTTGTCCTTGGGACGGCGCAGGGTTCCGATGTTCACGACGATCAGGATGTCAGCGCCCATTGATCGGGCCACATCGACGGGGAGGTTGTCGGCGATGCCGCCGTCGACAAGGAGCCGCCCATCCAGCTCGACTGGGGCGAAGACCCCGGGGATCGACATGCTGGCCCGGATGGCCGTCGCCAGATCGCCCGCACCGAGAACGATCGCCTCGCCCGTTTCGATATCGGCGGCGACCGCCCGGAAGGGGATCCGCAGCCGGCCGAAATCGGTCACCGTGGCTGTGTGGATGAGCCTTGATTTCAGGATGAAATTCAGGTTCTGCCCCTGGATGAGGCCGCGCGGAAGCGCGAGATTCCCGTCCCGGATGCCGGCGTCGAACCTGATGAGGTAATTGGCGCTGTCCTCCTTCCGGCGGAAGGAGTAGTCCTCCAGCGGCGGCCGGTCCCGGAAGGCCTCATTCCACTCCATGCTGTTGACCATCGCCTCGATTTCCGCAGGCGAGCTGCCCGCTGCGTAGAAACCGCCGACGATCGCCCCCATGCTCGTCCCGGTGATCACATCTACGGGGATCCGCAGCTCCTCTAGGACCTTGAGGACGCCGATGTGCGCGGCGCCGCGCGCCCCCCCGCCGCTCAGCACAAGACCGATTCTGGGTCGGTTTTGCTCCGGCGCCGTCCCGGCCGCCGGCAGGGCCGTGAGGATGGATATCAAGAGAACGGCGACGCTTCCGGCAAGGAAGGTTTTTGCAATTTTTGTTTGATAAGGCATTGCTTTCAATGTATGAAAGTATAGGGGGGCTGTTTTTGCTTGTAAAGGAAATTTTGGAAACTTGTGAGTTGCAAAGGTCCCGGAGCAATATGATCCGACAAACAGATAAGCGCTGTTTTCATCAAAGAACAACCGTTCATATTATTAACACATCATGCAATCTTAATAGCCTGATTTTTATAGATTTAAATTAAGACTACTCATCTCCGCGGAGAAAGTGTAAATATATATCACACTTCTTGCACGGCAGTTCATTTTCCGGGAAACCTCCATAATCTTTCATTTGCATGTAAACAGCTATTTATATTGCATATATTACAGTACTGTTGAAAATAATCCCGACTTTTCTGTTATGGCATGGTTATTGGAGTTATGTAAGAAGCAAAGAGTGATGCCGAAAGCGGTGGGGGTTGGTTTGGTAGTGTTGAGGGGATGGAAATTTCGATCCAGAGAGAGGAGGAAATGGTTATGTTACTCACAATTTTAATTGTTGTCATTATGTTAGGGCTAGTGATGCCGCTGTTTTGGATTGTCGGAACGATTGGATCCATCACCTATGTTGGCCTAAACGGAATGGGTGTAGCCCGCAAGGAACACCTCGTCGTCCTGAATCCCCAACTGGGATTCACCATGGCCGATGGCGGTGAACCTGTCGATGAAGAGACAAAGGAGTCAGCAGCGGTTAAGCAGGCCAGCATGACCGAAACGTCACAGGGATCCCCAGAGCAGATTATACGGAAACCTATCAGAGACAAAATGTTTTGGTGGGGAGGATATTAACCTCCCTCCGAGGTTTGCGATGGACGATGGCGGCAATTCGATTGGAGAAGTCGAAGCTAGATAGTTATGAGAATTGGAACGCATCCATCAATAGAAAGGAGACAAGATAATGGAAGGGTTCATCTATTCAGATATCTTTGCGACAAAGGGTGTTGAATATCTGCTGGTCATCAGCGTTCTGCTGCTCTTCATTCCCTTCTGGAGGATGGTGAGCAGGCCTGCAAAGGCAATTTATCAGGCGACCGAAAGTATTGTCCCGGCGATCAGTGAATGGTTTCATCTTCCGGAGGAAAAACTATATTACCATCAGGGTCATGGTTGGGCGAT
>JAPLJX010000376.1 GCA_026388375.1 Deltaproteobacteria bacterium | reverse complement strand
TCCTTCCGGGAATCGGCGGCGCGGCATTCGCCGCCGCAGCAATCCGGATCTCCGTGAGCGTACTCCCTCAAGCCTGTTTTGTCGAACGGGTGGCGGGCGAACATGCGACGGCCCATGTCATGATCCCGAAAGGGGCGAGCCCGGAGACCTACGAGCCGACGCCGCAGCAGCTTGTCGCCCTCACAGATTCCCGGATCTACGTCAAGGTCGGCGCGCCCGGTTTCCCCTTTGAGGAGAAATACCTTCGAACCGCCCTCGACCGGAACCGGAAGTTGACCGTCGTCAACATGTCGGATGGCCTGAAATTCCGGAAAGGGGACCCCCATGTCTGGACCTCCCCCGCCGCCGTCCGGATTGCGGCACAGAATATCGCCAAGGTTCTGATCGCGCAAGATCCGGTCAATGGGGAAGAGTACCGGCGGAATCTGCTCGCATTTCTGCGGGAGATCGACACGCTGGATCAGGAGATCCGCCAGGCGCTTTCCGCCAGAAAAGGGTACGCCTTCATGGTGTTCCACCCGGCCTGGGGCTACTTTGCCGACGAATACGGACTCACGCAGCTTGCGATCGAAGAGGAGGGCAAGCCGGTCAGTGCGGCCCACATCCGCCAAATGGTCGACCTGGCCCGGGGAAAAGGGATCCGGTCCGTTCTCGTCCAGAAGGGGTTTGACACAAAAAGCGCCCGAGCGGTCGCCCGGGAGATCGGGGGAGAGGTCTTGGAGACGGACCCTTTGGAGCGGGACTGGTTTTCCGGCATGAGGTCGTTCACGAAGATTCTGGCGCCGGTCCTGAAGAAATAGGGGAACAGGATACCGATTCATTTCCGGGAGTCTAAGCCATGGAAAACCTGATCGAAATCGAACATCTCTTTTACGGGTATCAGGAAAGACCGGTTCTGGAGGATATCTCCCTGGCCATCGCACCGCGGGACTTCACCCTGCTGATCGGTCCAAACGGCGGCGGAAAGACGACGCTTCTCAAGCTGATCCTCGGCATTCTGACGCCATGGAGCGGAACGATCCGCTTTCACGGCGAAACCGGCGGCCGACTCGGCTACGTCCCCCAGTCCGCCCGCTTCAACCGCACCTTTCCGATCTCCGTCTTCGACATGGTCCTGACCGGCTGCATCCGTGGGGACAACTACCTCTCTCGGCATACCCGGGAAGAGGAGGAAAAGACCGGCGCCATCCTCGAAAAGCTCGCCCTGTACGGGAAACGGAAGGATAACATCACCGACCTCTCCGGCGGCCAGCTCCAGCGGGTTCTCATCGCCCGCGCACTCGTCCCCGAACCGGTTTCCCTCTTTCTCGACGAACCCACAACCGCGATGGACATCACCTCCCAGACCGACCTGCTCGATCTGCTGGCGGAACTCCAGGAGCGGATGAGCATCATGGTCGTCACCCACGATCCGACCCCCTATGCACAGTCCTACCGCCACATCGCGTGTCTGAACACGCGCCTCTACTTCCACGGACGGGGGGAACTGGATTCGGCTACGCTGGAGAAGGTCTACGGCTGCCCCGTGGAAATCCTGGGGCACGGCATCCCCCACACCGTGCTCGCCGCCCACGGGGAGGAGAAACGGCCATGAACGCCATTCTTTCCTACGAATTCATGCAGAACGCAATCCTCGTCGGAATCATGGCGAGCATCGTCTGCGGCGTCATCGGACCTTTCATCGTGACCCGGCGGATGGTCTTCATCAGCGGCGGTCTCAGCCACACCGCATTCGGCGGCCTCGGGATCGCTTACTGGCTGGGAATCCGCCCGCTCTTCGGGGCGATGGCCTTCGTCCTGGCAGCCGCCGTTCTCATCGGCCGCCAGGAGGAAAAAAGCCTCAGCCGGAACGATCTGTTCATCGGCATCCTCTGGGCCGTCGGCGTGGCAATCGGCATCCTCTTCATCCACATGACCCCCGGCTACGCCCCCGACCTGATGAGCTTCCTGTTCGGGAACATCCTGACCGTTCCGCGCGCGGACGTGCTCATCACACTTCTTTTGACCCTGATTGTCACCGGCGCGGTGGCGATCTATTACAACGGCTTCGTCGCCATTGCCCTCGACGAGGAGTATGCCCGGGCGCGAAGGCTCCCCGTCGCGGCCCTGAAAATGGGGCTGATGATCCTGACGGCCCTTTCCATCGTAATGCTCATCCAGGTCGTGGGAATCCTCCTCGTCATCGCGCTCCTCACCATCCCGGTCGCCATCGCCTCCGAGCTTGCCAGAAATTTTCGGCGGATCATGCTGCTGTCGATCCTCTGCGGCATCCTCATCTGTCTCTCCGGTCTGATGGCCTCTTACTTCATCGAATTCCCCTCCGGCGCCTCAATCATCCTGATCGGGGGCGCGCTGCTCGGGGTAATCAAGGGGGTAAAGCGCGTCACCGACCGCCGGAAGACCGCCCTCAGATGCGAACGCCGACGGAACGGCGGAACGGTTTCCGACAAGATTATCTGATAAAATTCTGATGACATTCAATTGACAAACAAGATCCATATTTCATCTGAATTTCAGCGTGCAAAAGAAATGCCTTATCAATTCAATTGAATACCCGCGATCATGGAAACCGCTTGAGATGTCAGAGAACTTAACCCAAGTTCATGGTCTTAAAAAAATACATGTGTATAGTCGTGCTGTTGCAAGGCGCAGACCACGCGTTTAGGCACTACATGTTGATAACTTTCAC
>JAPLJX010000263.1 GCA_026388375.1 Deltaproteobacteria bacterium | reverse complement strand
ACCAATTTTATGGAGGAGTTATGAGCAAACGGGATGTTGTATTTGTGGACGGTGTTCGGACGGCTTTCGGCACGATGGGACGGACACTCCGGAACTTTACGATGGAGCAGTTGGGCGGCCTGGCCATGAAGGGCCTCCTTTCGAAGACGAAGATCGTCGAGAAGGGCGGCAGGGTCGATTCCGTCTTTGCCGGATCGGCCATCGGCGGGACCTCGGCCCTCAGTCCGGCCCGTTGGGTGTCCCTCGCGGGCGGTCTTCCCGAGAGCACGGCGGCCTCCTATGTGGAGATGCAGTGCGGTTCGGCCATCGATTCGATCAACCACGCCGCCTGGCGCATCATCGCGGGCCAGGCCGACATCATGATTGCGGGCGGCATGGAGTCCTACAGCCAGGCCTGCGTCAAATTTTCCATGTCTACCGAACCCTTCAAAATGATCCCTCCCTTTCCGATCGCACCGTCCCTCTCCCCCACCCTCGACCCGGCAACCTCGAACATGGGACTGACGGCGGAAGCCCTGCAGAAGATGTACGACATTTCCCGCCAGGCCCAGGATGAATTCGGTCTGCGGAGCCAGGTATTGGCGAAGAAGGCCATTGACGCCGGGTATTTTGTCGACGAGATCATCCCAGTCATGGTTCCCCAGGGAAAGAAACAGCCGCCCCTCGAATTCAAAGTGGATGAGCATCCCCGGGCAACCTCCATGGAAGCGCTCTCGGCCCTGCCGCCGGCGTTTGTCCCGAACGGAACGGTCACGGCCGGAAATGCCTCCGGGCGGAACGACGGCGCCGCCTTCGTCCTGATGATGACCCGGGAGAAGGCAGAGGCCTTCGGCTACAAACCCATGGCCAAATGGCTCTCCGGCGGTGATTTCGGAGTCGATCCCAAGATCATGGGCATCGGTCCGGCTTATGCGATTCCCCAGGCCCTGCAGCGAGCGGATCTGAAGCTCTCCCAGGTGGACGTCATGGAGTGCAACGAGGCCTTTGCCGTTCAGAATCTGGCGGTGATCAAGGAACTCGAAAAGCAGACGGGGGGGAAGGTCGACATGAACAAATGGAACCCCAACGGCGGCGCCATCGCCTTCGGTCATCCGAACGGCGCCTCGGGCGCCCGGATCTGCCTCTTCACCATGAAGGAATTGATCCGCCGGGGCGGCAAGTACGGATTCTTCAGCTCCTGCTGCGGCGGCGGTCTTGGCGTGGCCACGGTCATCGAGAACCTGCAGCGCTGATTGAGACAACGAAAGAGGTGATATCATGGAATTCCAAACCCTGCTGTACCGGAAAGAGAATCATGTTCTTGTGATCACGCTCAATCGCCCGCCGGCCAATACGGTGAACCTGGCAACCGAGATCGATATCGAAAAGGCCCTGGACGAAGCGGAAAAAGACAAAGACGTTCGGGTCATTGTCTTCACGGGCGCCGGCGAAAAAGGCTTTTCTGCCGGCTTCGATGTGACCGATGCCGCCAATGCCGCCGAGACGGGCCCCCGGGGCCGGGCGCTCTGGACCCGGATCGACCGTTTCTCGAAACCGATCATTGCCGCCATCAACGGCTACGCCTTTGGCGGCGGGTGTGAATTGGCCATGGCCTGCACCTTCCGGGTGATGCAGGAAAACGCCAAGATCGGTCTTACGGAACTCAATCTCGGCATCATCCCCGGATGGGGAGGAACGCAGCGCATGCCCCGCCTCATCGGCAAATCGAAGGCCCTCGAGATGATCCTCTTCAGCAAGCGGATCAGCGCCCGGGAGGCCCTGGAGATCGGTCTCGTCGGTCGGGTGGCGAAGGAAGGGGAGCTGATGAAGGACGTCATGGAAATGGCGGGATTCCTGGCCAAACGACCGCCGATTGCGGTAAAGGCCGTTCTGAATGCGGTCATGACGGGCATCGAGCAGGGATTCGAAGCCGGTATCCGTATGGAGGCCTCGGGCAGCGCCGAAGTGAGTACCTCAAAAGACGTGATTGAAGGGTTCACGGCGTTCTTCCAAAAGCGCGAACCCAATTTTACCGGCGAGTAATTCCATATTTCAAAGGGAGGAGAGTCCGATGAAAACTGAGGATGTAAAAAAGATTGCCATGATCGGTGCGGGGGACATGGGACACGGCATTGCGGCCTGCTGCCTGATCGGAGGCTACACGGTTGTGCTGCGCGACATCGAACGGAAATTCGTGGACCGGGGCATGGCCGGCATCAAAACCAGCTTCGACAAATTCAAGGCGAAGGGTAAGATGACCCCGGAGGCCTATGACAGCGCCCTGGCTCGACTCATCCCGATGGTCGATATTCGGGAGGCGGTGAAGGATGCCGACTTCATTATCGAGGCCGTGCCGGAGAACCTGAAACTCAAGAAGAGCGTCTTCGCCGATCTCGACAAGTATGCGCCGAAGCATGCCATCCTGGCTTCGAACACCTCCAACATGAGCATTACGGAGATCGCCGCGGCGACCGGCAGGCCGGAAAAGGTGATCGGATATCATTTCTTCAACCCCGCCATTTTGATGAAGCTGGTCGAGGTCATCCGGGGGGCCGGATCTTCCGACGAATCGATCCGGATCGCCTATGAGATCGCCAAGAAGATCAACAAGGTGCCCGTGATCGTGAAGAAGGATTCGCCCGGCTTCATCTACAACCGCGTCAATATCCCGAACGGGGCCTTTCTGTCGAAGATTCTGGAGGCCGGCCATCCAATGCCGGAGGAATTCGATGCCGCAATGAAACCCTTCATGCCCATGGCGCCTTTCGAACTCCTGGATTATGTGGGTATCGACATCGCCGTGCACGGCATGGAGTATATGATGCGGGTCCTTTCCCCCGAGTATAAACCGTCCGCGCCGCTCCTGGCCCTCGTCAAGGCGGGCACCCTGGGCAAGAAGACCGGCCGGGGCATCTACGACTGGTCCCAGGGCCGGCCTGTCATCGATCTGTCCAAGGCAACCAAGGAATTTGATTTAAATCATATGAGGCGTCGCGGACGATCCGAAGGAGATCGATCTGGCCATGGCAAACGGCGGCGGTTCCCCCTTCGGGCCCTTCGTCCTGGCCCAGAGCATCGGCTACCCCATACTGCTGGCCAAGCTGGAGGAGCTCTACGCCAGGTTCAAGTTGGAGATCTTCAAGCCCACGAAGACCATGCGGGAGGGAAACATTAAAGTCTGAACGGGAAATTCAAACCTATTTTATCAGAGGAGACAGGTATGTCATTAAATCCGTTGGTCGATTCGCGTGATCTGAGGTTTGTCGCATTTGAGATGCTGGAACTTGAAAAACTGAACAGATTCGAGCGATTCAGCGATTTTGACCGGGATGTCTATGAAGACACCCTGAATCTCGCCGAAAAAATTGCCGTCGAACAGTTCTATACATCCAATGCCGAAGGCGACAAGATCGGCTTGAAATACAATCCACAGACCCACGAAGTGACGGTGCCGGAGTCATTCCATAAGGGATTCAAAGCCTATGTCGAGGCGGGCTTCCATAATCTGGCGTTCCCTCCGGAGGCGGGCGGCATGGGCATACCGGCCACGATCGCCCTGGCCTCCCAGGAGTATTTCAACGCGGGCAATACCGCTGTGGGAATGTACTGCTCCTCTATGACGGGAACGGCCCACCAGATCATGATTTTCGGTTCCGAAGAGTTAAAGGCCATGTTTCTTCCCAAATTGCTGTCGGGGGAGTGGGGAGGGACCATGTGCCTGACGGAGCCGGGCGCCGGGTCCGATGTGGGCGCCCTGAAAACAAAGGCGATTCGTCAGGCCGACGGCACCTTTCTGATCTCCGGCCAGAAGATATTTATCAGCAACGGCGAGCACGATCTGACCGCGAACATCATCCACCCGGTCTTG
The DNA here is from genome assembly GCA_026388375.1 of Deltaproteobacteria bacterium. Taxonomy (GTDB): domain Bacteria; phylum Desulfobacterota; class Syntrophia; order Syntrophales; family UBA5619; genus UBA5619. Next base: position 777 of record JAPLJX010000263.1, on the reverse strand, counting down.
GCCAGGATCGAAGGCGATCCCGCGGGGACCAAAGGGATATCGATTTTTATCGTCCCGAAGATTCTGGTGAACAAGGACGGCTCTCTCGGGGAGCGCAACGACATGATCTGCTCGGGAATCGAACACAAGATGGGCCTCAAGGGAAATGCCACCTCCACCCTCAATTTCGGCGACAACGGGAAATGCATCGGCTACCTCATGGGCGAGGAGCGTCAGGGGATGAAGGTCATGTTCCAGCTCATGAACGAGGCCCGCATCTTTACGGGAATCCAGGCCCAATCCGTGTCGAGCGCCGCCTACCTGCAAGCCGTCACCTATGCCAGAAACCGGATTCAGGGCGCCCACATCACACAGATGATGAATCCCAACGCCCCGAAGGTGCCCATCATCGAGCATCCCGATGTAAAGCGCATGCTCCTTTACATGAAGAGCATCGTTGAGGGTATGCGGATGCTGACGCTGTTTCTCGCCTATAATCGGGATATTACCCACTCGACCTCGTCCGCGGAAGAATCCAAGGAGGCGACGGCCATCGTTGAAATCCTCACCCCCATCGTGAAGGCCGGAATCTCCGATGCGGCATGGCTGGTCACCGCGGAAGCAATGCAGGTCTTTGGCGGATACGGCTACTGCCAGGAGTATCCCGTCGAGCAATACGCCCGCGACAGCAAGGTTTTCTCGATTTATGAAGGGACCAACGCGATCCAGTCCCTCGACTTGCAGATGCGGAAAATACTCATGAATCCGGGCATGTACAATTATTCCCTGCTGAAGAAG
>JAPLJX010000472.1:17700-18658 GCA_026388375.1 Deltaproteobacteria bacterium | reverse complement strand
CTCCTCCACGGACGCGGCGGCCCGTTCCGGAATATACGAGAAAACACTCGGCCAGCGTTCAAACGTGTCCCAGAGATCGCAAATCATCTTGTAAAGGCGGGGAAACGGCGCCGCTTTGTAGATTCTCAAATGAAAAAGTTTATTGATGCCGGCAAGGATTTCGTATCGGTTCTGCTGGATCGCCATTTCCATTTCGCGGTTCTTCCTGTTCAGGAAATCGATATCCTTTTCCGTTATATGGGGACTTGCCAGTCTTGTGGCGAGTTCCTCCAGCGCAATTCGGATGAGGTATATTTCAACCAGCTCTCCCTCGTCAATTTTCGTAACAATGGCGCCCATGTGGGGCGTAAAATCGATATACCCTTCGCTTTCCAGTCTTCGGATCGCTTCCCGGACAGGGGTCTCGCTCAGTCCGAAAGTTTTCGCAAGCTCAGCCATGACCACCTTCTGGCCGGGCTTCAATTTCCCCTTGATGATGCTCTGTCGCAGTTTGTCATAGACAGCCACATTTTTCGTTTTGGAAACGATAGCCATATTTTTTGCACCATTTCGTTGCACTAATCTGTCGGTGGAAGTTCTATATCCTATAGGATATTCATAGTCAAGATCTTTTCATTTTCATGTTCCACTTGAAGATACATTTATTTGATATCATTTATTATTTACACATAGGACCGTACATCTCCGACCCCATATCCATCGTCACAAACCATCAAAAAATCTCTTGACAAGCAAAAATTCAACTGCTAAGTCTCGCGGGAAAGTTCTTGTTCACATCACAGATCAGAGGTGACCAATGCTTGCGGGAAAACCAGTTATTGAAGCCAAAGATGTTTTTCGGGCTTTTATCGCCAGAGGAGACGGCGGGAAACGATACCCCATTCTCGCCCTGCAGGATGCAAACCGGTCGATCGAGAAGGGCGAGGTCGTCAGTTTCGTCGGCCCGTCCGGCTGCGGA
>JAPLJX010000472.1:13269-17669 GCA_026388375.1 Deltaproteobacteria bacterium | reverse complement strand
GGCCCGTCCGGCTGCGGAAAATCCACGCTCCTCAACATGGTTGCGGGCATCTTCCAGCCCACGTCGGGTGAGGTCCTCTACAAGGGAAAACCTGTAACCGGCATCAACACCGACGTCGGATACATGACCCAGGACGACAACCTTCTGCCGTGGCGCACGCTGCGCGACAACGTCGAGGTGGCGCTGGAATTTCAAGGCGTGCCGGCAGGAAAACGGCACGACAGGGCGGCGGAATACATTGCCAAGGTGGGGCTCTGCGGCTTCGAGAACCATTATCCCCACGAGCTATCCGGTGGAATGCGCAAGCGGTGCGCGCTGATCAGAACCCTGATCTACGAGCCGGACATTATCCTGATGGACGAGCCGTTCGGGCCGCTGGACGCGCAGACGCGGGTCATCCTGCAGGATGAGCTGCTCAAGCTCTGGGACGGCACCGGCAAAACGATCGTCTTCGTCACGCACGACCTGGTGGAGGCGATTGCGCTTTCAGACCGGATCGTCCTGTTCAGCCGGGCGCCGGGAAGGATCAAGCAGGTGTACAAGGTTCCGCTCGGCCGTCCGCGCGATGTGTTTCACATCCACTCCGAGCCGGAGTTCCCCGCGTTCTTCGACCGGCTGTGGCGCGATCTGAAGGAAGAGATTACCGAAGTGGAATTGAAAGCCTCGTAAATAATGGCAACGGCCTTGAATCCGGGGCGACTTCGTAAAAAGCTCCAGAGGCAAGGCGTGCGAGGCCTGAGGAATGCGGCGTACTTTTCCGTACGCCGCAGTGACGAAGGACGAAGCATATGGACTTTTTACGAAGTCGACGGAATTGAGGGCGAAATAATGGCATACACATGCGATAATCAGACGATGAAGGGTGCGGTGGAGGGAAGCCGCGGTCAGCAGATCCTCCGCGAAACAGAGATTAAAGACAACGCACTCGAGCGGAAGCATAACCGTGACACCCGGATCGGGCAGGTGCTCCTGGGCCTTGCGCTGTTCTGTCTCTGGGAATTCGGCTCCGGCGTTATCGTAGACCAGTTCTTTGTCAGCAAGCCCAGCAAGATTCTGGAGTCCATCTGGGGAATGCTTACCAAGGAAGAACTCCTCTACCACATGCAGTTTACGGTCACCGAGGCGCTGGTCGGCTATGCGATCGGCGCGGGCGCAGGGCTCTTGTCGGGATTCCTCCTCGCCCGGATTGACATTGTCTACCGCATCGTTCAGCCGTTTATCATCGGCTTTTACGGCGTTCCCCGAATCGCCCTGGCGCCGCTGTTCATCCTGTGGTTCGGGATCGGGATCAGCTCGAAGATCGCGGTGGCGGCGGTCATGGTATTCTTCATCGTGCTGATCAACACGATCGCCGGCATCCGATCCGTCCCGGTGCAACTCCTGCAGGTGACAAAAGTAATGGGCGCATCCGAATGGGATCTCAACTGGAAGGTCATCTTTCCTTCCGCGACCCCGTTCATCATCGCCGGCCTGCAGATTGCGGTACCCCAGGCGATGATCGGCGCCATTGTCGGCGAGTTCATTTCCAGCAACCGGGGCGTTGGCCATCTGATCAACAAGGCGTCCGGCTGGCTCGATACCCCCGGTCTTTTTGCCGGGATCTTCGCGTTGATGATTGTTGTGCTGTTGATGAACTATGGGGTCACGGTCATCGGAAACCGCCTGATGCGCTGGAATCCGAAGTACGGAAACATGCGGGAACCTGTGTAACATTTTGTAACATAACGTTAACATGAAGGAAGGGGAATGATATGGAACTGAAAAGAAAATGGCGATGGGGGATCAGCCTTCTGGTCATCGGAATGCTGATCGCGGGTTCGGACATGAGTGTCTATGCGCAGGGGCAGAAAATCAAGATCCGCGAGGCGCACACGGAAACGCTGTTCATGGCGCCCGTCTACATCGCGGAGGCGGCCGGATACATGGCCGAAGAGGGGATCGATCTGGAACTGACCGAGGTGGATAGCGGGGCGCTGGCAATCGCGGCCCTCGTCTCCGGCGGCGTGCAGTTCGTGGACGCCGATCCGTTCATGGCGGTCCAGCTTGCGAAACAGGGCAAGTCGATCCAGTTCATCTATAACCTGACCAAGCGGGTCACCCTCGACATGGTGGTATCCAAGGAGGTGATCGCAGCAAAGAAGCTCAGCCGGAACATGCCGATCGCCCAGCGGTTCGCGGCCCTGAAGGGCCTCAAACTGGGGGTTACCAAACCGGGCGCGGCGACCGACGTCTACATGCGCTACTACCTCAAGCGGGCCGGGATCGATCCGGAGCGGGATGTGCAGATCGTGACGGCGGGTGGTGGGGCAGCCCTGTTGGCAGGCATGAAAACAAAACAGATCGATGCATTCCACCTCTCCGCCCCGACGCCCTACCTTGCACAGCGCGAGGGGTTCGGCGAGGTGATCATCAAGGCTTCCGCGGGCGACGTACCGGAGCTGGACAACTTCCTCTACACGGGGATCGCCATCAGCAAAGAGTACGCCGAGAAGAACCCCGATGTGGTCAAGCGGTGGGTCAAAGCGGTGAACAAGGCCAATATCCTGATGCGGAAGGATGAGGCCGCGGCACTCAAGTACCTTAAAAAGTACTTCCCCCGCATGCCGGATGACGTGATGGCCCTGGCGATGAAGGAGATCATGCCGGCCCTATCCGCGGACGGCGTGATGAACGAGCAGATGATGCAGAAGCACCTCGACTTCCTCAAGGACACCAAACAGGTCGACTCGACGCCTTCCGGCAAGGAAGGGGTGCTCTGGACGAACGCCTACTTAAAGTAACCGGCCAGGCATTCTTGGTTTCACCGACACCGACACCCGGCGCCGGGGGTCATGATGGCCCCCGGCGCTTTTCGTCGCCCTGCAGGAGGAGAAGATACCCCTTGACAAAGGCGTATTCTATTTCTAATTGATTACGCGTGCGAAGCAATTGATTCTCGGCAAACAGAATAACGGAGGTGGCTCATGACAGACGATTTTAAGGGATTGACGCGCCGGCAATTTGTCAAGAGTTCCGCCGTGGCGGCAGGCGCCGGGGCGCTTTGGGGGTTCCCCCTGCGCAACGCCTTTGCGGCCTTCCCGGACCAGACGATCCGGGTCGTCATTCCGACGGAACAGGGAGGAAGCGCCGACCGGTTGGCCCGGACGTTCTGCGACATCTGGAAGAAATCTCTCGGCGTCAATTTCGAATACGACTTCTATCCGGGGGCGGCCGGCCAGGTGGGGTACGAAACCTATATCGGGCGAAAGGAGCGGGACGGCTACAACCTCCTGTTCGGCAACATGGGCGCGGAGATGATCATGTATACCCTCCGAAATCCGAAATACAGATTCCCGGAGGACTTTTTCTACTTCTGCCGGGTGGACGTGGACGACAGCTGTCTGTTCGTCCGGAAGGAAAGCCCGTTTAAGAAGATCGAGGATGTGGTGGCCGAAGGCAAGAAAAGGGCGGTCACCACGGCAACCAGCCGCATACCCCATCCCGCCTCCATCGGCGTCTTGGCGCTTGGGGAGGCCACCAAGTCCAAGTTCAACCTCGTACCCTACGCGGGGGGCAACGCCACCATCGTCGCCGTGCTCAATGGCGAGGCGGATTGCGGGGTCCTGCCCATGGCCAATCCCGTCAGCATGCAGGATCGCATCCGCATTCTGACCGTTTTCGCTGATGAAAACAATCTCGCCAAGCTCTCCGGGAACGCCCCGGTCGTGAACAAAGTGTTCGGCACCAAGATCCCGGAACTGTATTCGGCGCGGGCCTGGGCGATCCACACGGAAGCCGCTCAAAAGTATCCGGACCGTTTCGAGAAACTCAACAAGACCGCCAAGCAGGTCTTCGACGATCCGACCTATCAGGATTGGTACGTCAAGACCGGGGCCCCCTTCGAGACGATCCAGTATGGAGATCGTGCGGTCTGTACGAAGTATGTCCAGGAGATGATAGAGCTCACCAAGCGGTACAAGGGGATCCTGGGCGCCGCCAAATAGTTCTTTATAAGAAGGAACAAGATCCATGACTGCAGATCTGGATAAAGGAAAAGCAAGGCGACAGGCGATCGGCGCCGACCTGGTGATCCCGGTGCTGGCCGTTGCGTTTACCATCTATTACTTCAGCACCATCTGGGAGCTGGGATGGGAGGCCAAGGCCAACGGCCTGGCCATCGGGACGATACTGCTCCTGCTGGTCGGGATTCTCCTGGCAAGGATGGTTTTGCAGGTAAAGCGGGGCGAGGCGACGCTCGCCATGGACCGGCTCCTGAAGCCTCTGGAATCCCAGGGCAGACGGCTGGGCCTGATTGGCGCCATCGTGGCCTTCATCGTCGTTCTCCCCTGGCTTGGCCTCACGCTCACCATCTTCTGTTTCATGTGTGCGACCATGCTCGTCCTCGGCGTTCGGAAACCCCT
>JAPLJX010000472.1:0-13247 GCA_026388375.1 Deltaproteobacteria bacterium | reverse complement strand
TTCTTACAACGGCGCTTGCCGTCGCCGCCGTGGGCTATGTGGGATTTATCGTCGTACTACACGCGTTTCCCGCACGGGCCGGTCGAGAACATCTTGGCGCGGATCTTCGGATAGAGGGGGACTGAAATGGGTTGGGACTTCAATCTACTGTTTGATCTAATCAAAACGGCCTTCGGGTGGTGGTACATCATCATTCCGGCGGTCATCCTGGGGACTATTGTCGGGGCGGTCCCCGGGTTCAATGCCGCCAACACGCTGATCCTGCTTCTACCCCTCACGCTCTCCATGAAGGTGGAGCTGGCGATGGTCTTCATGGCCTCGCTCTACTGCGCTACGCAGTTGGGCGGGGGAATCCCCGCGATCCTCGTCAACATCCCGGGGACCGGCGGCGCTGCCGCCACGACCCTCGACGGCTACATGATGGCCAAAAACGGCAAGGCCCAGCAGGCCCTGGTCTGCTGCTTCGCCTCCTCGGTCTTCGGCGGGCTGATCACCTCGATCGCCGTCGTCCTGGCGCTTCCCCTCCTGGTCAAGCTGAGTTTTTACATCCGTAGCGTAGAGATGGTGGTGGTAATGTTGTTCGGTCTCACCTTGATCGCCGTCATCGCCACGGAGGACATGCTCAAGGGGCTGATCGCCGGTTTCTTCGGCCTGCTGATCGGGGCGGTCGGCGCCGACCAGATCTTCTCCACGCCGCGGGCGACCTTCGGGTTTCTCGAACTGTACGAGGGGGTGCCGTTGGTCCCGGCGCTCATCGGACTTTTCGCCATCTCCGAGGCCCTGGCGATGATCGACAAGCCGACCATCCTGACGGAAGAGGGGAAGGCAAGGGCCGGCAAGGCCCGTTGGGCCGACACCATCGAGGGGCTGGTCATCTCGATGCGTGAATGGTGGCTGATCATCTGGACCGCCTTCGTGGGCCTCATCATCGGCATCATTCCGGGGGCCGGGGCAAGCATCGCGGCCTTCGTCGCCTATCAGCAGGCCCGAACTTTCTCCAAGACCCCCGAGCTCTTCGGGACCGGGATCCCGCAAGGCGTCCTCGCGCCCGAATCGTCGAACAACGGAGTCACCTCGGGGACCCTGGTGCCGCTCATGGCGATCGGCGTACCGGGCGGCAGCACAGCGGCCGTCATGATGGTCGTCCTGCAGTACCAGGGGATCGTTCTCGGGCCGCGTCTCTTCATCCAGAACCCCGAGCTCGCCTACGGCGTCTTCATCTCCATGGTCGTGGCCTACATCTTCATGATCCCCACGATCCTCCCGCTGGCGCGTTACCTCTCAAAGGTCACGCTGATCCCAACCCAGTATCTGGCCCCTCTCATCATCGGGTTCACCATCGTCGGGTCGTTCGCCCCCCGCGAATATATTTTTGACATGGGGCTGGCGCTGGCGTTCGGTATTATCGGGTACGTCGCACGCAAAACGGGCTATCACGTGACGGCCATCCTGATCGGGGTCATCCTCGGTCCGATCTTCGAGCGATATCTGATGCGCGCCCTCAGGATATCGCAAGGAGACATCATGGTGCTCTTCTCATCGACCGTCGGAAACGTCCTCTGGGCCATGCTGGTGCTATCGCTATTGCTTCCCTATTTCAGGCAACACCGCATGAGGCGAAAAAGGCTATCGTAAAGGGGCGATGGAGACCCTCAAAGGGTGAACGGAGAAAAAATGGAGAAAATCAAGGTTAAAAATCCCGTCGTCGAACTCGACGGCGATGAAATGGCACGGGTATTGTGGGGCTGGATCAGGGAAACGCTGATCCTGCCCTATCTCGATATCGATCTAAAATACTTCGATTATCACATCCTGAATCGCGACGCGACCGAGAACCGGATTGTTACGGAGGCCGCCGAAGCGATCAAGAAATACCGCGTCGGCGCCAAATGCGCCGCCATCAATCCCGATCAGACAAGGGTGAAAGAGTTCGGCCTCAAAAAAGCCTGGAAGTCGCCCAACAGCGCCACCCGCAACCAGATCGGCGGCACGCTTTTCCGTCAGCCCATCGTTTTCAAAAACGTGCCCCGGCTGGTCCCCGGATGGACCAAGCCCATCGTCGTGGCCCGCCATGCCTTCGGCGATCTTTACGGAGGCGCCGATTTTACAATGCCGCGCGGGGGAAAGGTATTTCTCAAGTATATTCCACATGATGGCATAAATCCCGTCGAGGTTGAGATCTGCGATATCCCGGGGGCCGGCGCCGCCCTGGGTATCTATAACACGGAAGAATCCGTCCGCGGATTTGCGCTGTCGTGCATGAATTTCGGCCTTGAGCGGGGTTACCCGGTTTACCTGGGAACCAAGAATACAGAACTCGAACACTACGACGGCCTCTTCAAGAACATTTTCCAGGACGTTTACGATACCCAGTTCCGGAAGCGGTTCGAGGAGAGGGGAATCGGTTACGAACACCGCATGGTGGACGAACTGGCGGCTTTCGCCATCCGATCCTCGGGCGGGTTTGTCTGGGCGTGTAAGAACTACGACGGCGACATCCAGTCGGACATGGTGGCCGCGGGATTCGGGTCTCTGGGCTTGATGGCGTCGATGTTGCTGACGCCGGACGGCAAGACCGTCCTGACCGAGGCGGCGCACGGGACGGTCACCCGCCACTTCCGCGAACACCAGGCCGGCCGGGAGACCTCAACCAATCCCGTCGCCTCGATCTTCGCCTGGTCGCGTGCGGTTTATTATCGGGGGCTGTTCGACGCCACGCCCGAGGTGCAGGCGTTTGCCACGACGTTGGAGAAGGCCTGTATCGACACGGTCGAAGCCGGGCAGATGACGAAGGATCTTGCGACGCTGACGGGGACATCGTGGCTGACGACGCGGCAATTCCTGGCCAAGATCAAGGAATCACTGGACCAGAAGCTCTCCACAAAGGGCTGATGGGATCCGGTGCCACGGCCAAAGCCGGATTTCGCATGAGGGGTTGGTCGGGCGGAGTTCATCGTCGGGCGTCCGACCGGTCTGAAATCGCTTGCGCGTTGCTGCCAAATCGGCTAATAAGCCGCCCGGTCGCACCGGGTAAGCTTTAACCGGCAGATCGCGCGTTGTTCGCGTCGCGCGGACTCGCACTACATTTCAATGATATCAGGAGCAGCCATGGCAAAAATCAAAGTCAAGAATCCCGTCGTCGAGATGGACGGCGATGAAATGACCCGGATCATCTGGGCCGCGATCAAAGAGAAACTGATCTACCCGTACCTCGACATCGACCTGAAGTATTACGATCTCGGCATCCGGAACCGGGATGCGACCAGGGATCAGGTTACCGTCGATTCCGCCCATGCGACCAAGGAATACGGTGTCGGGGTCAAGTGTGCGACCATCACCCACGACGAAGGCCGCGTCCGGGAATTCAGCTCACCCGAAATGCTGCGCTCTCCGAACGGAACCATCCGGAATATTTTGGACGGAACCATCTTCCGCGAGCCGATCATCTGTAAAAATGTGCCGCGCCTGATTCCCCATTGGGACAAACCGGTCATCGTGGCGCGCCACGCCTTCGGCGACCAGTACCGGGCCGCCGAATTCCTCTTCCCCGGCAAAGGGACGCTGAAGCTGACCTTTATCCCGAAAGACGGCGGCCCGACGATCGAAAAAGAGGTGTTCAAGGCCACCGGCTCCGGTGCGGCCATGGCGATGTACAACACGGACGAGTCGATCAGCGGATTCGCGCGCGCCTGTTTCAACTACGGCCTGGCGCGTCGATATCCGGTCTATTTCTCGACCAAGAACACGATCCTCAAGATCTACGACGGCCGCTTCAAGAACCTCTTCCAGGAGATCTTCGACGCCGAGTTTGCCGACAGATTCAAGGCCGCCGGTCTCACGTACGAACACCGCCTGATCGACGACATGGTCGCATCCAATCTCAAGTGGAGCGGCGGGTACCTCTGGGCGTGCAAGAATTACGACGGCGACGTGCAGTCCGATACCGTGGCCCAGGGCTACGGCTCGCTCGGCCTGATGACGTCCGTGCTGATGAGCCCGGACGGCAAGGCGTTCGAGGCCGAAGCCGCGCACGGCACCGTGACCCGCCACTACCGGGAGCACCAGGCCGGCAGGGAAACCTCAACGAACCCGATCGCCTCGATCTTCGCCTGGACGCGCGGTCTGATCCGCCGCGGCCAGTTGGACGACACCCCCGATCTGATCCACTTCGCCGAAACGTTGGAACGGGTCTGCGTGGGGTCGGTCGAGGCCGGCCACATGACGAAGGACTTGGCGATCATGATCGGCGGCAGTCAGAAATGGGAAACCACCGGCCAGTTTCTCGATACGCTCGACCGGGAACTCAAGCGCCGCATGAGGTAGGACTATCCGGTTGCAAACCATGAAGCCTGGCCGCAGCAGCGCGCCGGGCTTTTTTTTCAGGGGGATCTCCCAATCGACACTGTTCAAAACTTTGTCTCGACAAGAGGTGATACCTATAGTATTTACCTACCGACCAACCGGAGATAGCCTTATGCCAAATGTAATCATTCAGAAGATGAATTGCCTGCGTTGCGGTCACACATGGACCCCGCGTCAGTCGGAAATCCGCATATGCCCAAAGTGCAAAAGTCCTTATTGGGATCGGCCAAGGAAACAAGCGGGGGGCGGTACCCAGTCACCGCCTAAAAACGATTGAGGGGGTGCATTTTAAACGGTATCGGGCGGAAATGCGTATAGCATAAGCATCGAGGGAAACGGATGAACCCGGAACGCATCAGGAAATTGCTCCAGAAGAAGGAAAGCCTCCGTCTTGAGTTCAAGGAGGCCCGGACGGCCCTTCCGGATAATCTCTTCGATACCATCTGCGCCATGCTGAACCGGGACGGCGGGGATATCCTCCTTGGCGTGGACGATGCAGGACATATCACCGGCATCGATCCGCAATCGATCGATACGATCACAAACAATCTGGTCAACCTTTCGAACAATCCCCAGAAGCTGAACCCACCCTTCATTCTCTTCCCTGAGCGCTACACCGACAAGGGCAGAACGATTCTTCATATCCAGGTCCCCCAGAGGTCTCAACTGCACAAATCGGCGGGCGTGGTCTATGACCGTAGCGAGGACGGTGATTTCAAGGTGATCCAGCCGCACCGGATCGCCGAACTGTACAATCGCAAGCAGCTCCACTACACGGAAGGCATCATCTTCCCGGCCCTCCGCTTTGAGGACTTCAACGCCGATCTGTTCCCCAGGATCCGGAACCTGATCCGGGGCAACAACATCCGCCACCCCTGGCTTGAATTGGACGACCGGCAGATGCTCGTGAAAGCCGGCCTGTTCAGACGCGACTCCCGGACGGGACTGGAAGGTTATACCCTCGCCGCCGCCCTGCTCCTGGGCACCGATGAGGCGATTCAGGAGGTCGTTCCGCACTACAAGATCGACGCCCTGGTACGAAAGGTGCGGGTGGACCGTTACGACGACCGGGAATACATCCGGACCAACCTGATCGACGCCTACGACAGGTTGCTCGATTTCGTGGCCAAACACCTTCCGGATCTCTTTTTCATGGAGGAAGACCAGCGCATCAGTCTTCGGACCAGGATCTTCCGCGAAATCGTGGCCAACCTGATCGTCCATCGGGAATACACGAACGCCCTTCCGGCGACATTCTGCATTTACAGGGACCGGGTGGAGGTGGAAAACGCCAACAATCCCCACGGAGAGGGACAACTCTCCGTGGATGACTTCACGCCCTACCCCAAGAATCCGCTGATTTCCAAGTTCTTCATGCAACTGGGAAGGGTGGAGGAGCTGGGCTCCGGCTTCCTGAATATCCATAAATACCTGAAGTATTACTCTCCGAAGAAGGAACCTCAATTCATCGAAGGGGTCCGTTTCAGGACGATCATCCCCCTCGACGAGACCCTGATGGCCGACTATGGCAGAGTAAATGGCAGAGTAAATGGCAGAGTAAATGAGTGGCTCAGCAGAGGAGTGAATGAAGGACTTATTGGCAAGATCACGGATGAGGAAAGGCAAAGACTATATGATGTCGTTCTGATGATCCAGAATTCTCCCAGTTTGAAAACCAAGGACCTGGTAAAAAAATTGGGAGGGTCCGAGCGGACAATGGCCAGGCATTTAAAGTTGCTACAGGCCGTAGGGGCCGTCAAGTTCACAGGCGCCCCCAAAACCGGCGGCTACGTACTGAAAGACGATTTTCTGAAAGATAATGAAAACAATTAAAACGAAATCAAAAGGCATCGTCTCCTGGCCGACAGAAGAACAGCCAAGAGAAAGGCTAATGGGCCTTGGACCTCAAGCACTTACGGATGCTGAGTTGATTGCTATCCTGATTCGGGTTGGTTTCAAGGGAACCAATGCCGTTGAGCTTGCGCGGCAATGCCTACAGCATTTCGGATCTCTCCATTCTTTAGTTGAAGCGCCGGCCTTGGCGTTGCTGGAAATGAAGGGAATGAAAGGTGCCAAAGCGGCCCAGTTGCTGGCAGCCATGGAAATTGCCCGGCGGGTAGCCATACCCGTTAAGCATACCCGCCTTCAAATCAAAAACATTGCCACGTCAACAAAGTATTTGCAGGAACGGTTTCGCGGGCTATCGGAAGAGCATTTCCGCGTCCTTTATCTAAACAGGAGAAATATGCTATTGGATGACACATTGATAGCCAAGGGTGTGGTCGATTCGGTGCATCCACCCATAAGAAGCATCATTGCACGGGCGCTGCAAGTAAACGCAAGCGCACTGATTGCCGCGCATAACCACCCGTCCGGGGCTGCAGAACCCAGTGAATCAGATCGGTTACTGACGCAAGACCTAATCACCGCAGCACATCCCCTGGGTCTGAAGATTCTTGACCATGTCATCCTTGGAGAAGATACCACTTTCAGTTTTGCAGACAGCGGTCTTCTGGATGAATTGGAATTGCACTGCATGGCTTCCGGCGGTAAGAACCGTCAGACACTTTTGAAATGAGGAGTATCGGTATATGGCTGAGATGACAGACGAACAGCGAAGTGAACTCATCCGCCTGCTGGAGCAGGGCGAAGAGATCTCGCCGGAATGGGCGCGCATCCTGTTTCCACCAGAGAAGCGTGAATATGAGCTGGTATATCACGGGAAGGAACGGGAAGAAGACATCATAGCAGATACCCTTGCTGTTCCGCTCCAACCAGTGCGCGCTTTTGGTAAGAACGGCGATGACTGGCACAATATGCTGATCTTCGGGGATAACCTGCAGGTGATGAAAAGTCTCCTGGATCTGAAAAAAGCTGGAAAACTCTGTAATGCCGATGGGACGTCGGGCGTACGCCTTGTTTATATTGATCCACCGTTTGCAACGAAGCAAGATTTCCGAGGTAGCCAGGACCAAAAAGCATATCAAGATAAAATCGCGGGTTCTCAATTTATTGAGTTTGTGCGTAAGCGGTTAATTCTATTAAGGGAGCTTCTAGCAAACGATGGAACAATCTATGTTCATCTTGATTGGCGGAAATGTCACTACCTAAAGGCCATATTGGATGAGATTTTTGGCGAGGCGATGTTCCAGAATGAAGTAATTTGGCAGAGGCTTTCTGCACGAAGTGACTCTAAAACATACAACCATATTCACGATGTGAGCTACTTTTATTCAAAGACAAATACTTTCAATTTTTCTACACAATATTCAGAATATTCAGAAGACTATATAACAAAGTTCTATCGTTATAAGAATGAAGATGGACGATTATTCAGCCTCGGTGATTTGACTGCCCGTGGCTTGAGGAATGGTGAATCGGGGAAACCATGGCGAGGGATTGATCCAGCAAAACTTGGTAATCACTGGAAGGTGAAAATACAAACTTTAGACGAATTAGACAACAAAGAATTAATCTATTGGCCACCGAAAGGCAAGGTTCCAAGACTTAAACAATATCTTGACGAGAAACCAGGACGACATCTTCAAAGTATCTGGCAAGATATCTCACCTGTCCAGTTTGCATCCTCAGAGAATGTTAATTATCCGACGCAAAAACCTGAATTACTTTTAATGCGAACCATTTCATCTTCATCAAAACCGGGGGACATTGTCCTTGATGCCTTTGCCGGTTCCGGCACAACCTGTACCGTTGCTGAAAAACTTGGTCGCCGCTGGATCGGCATTGACTGCGGCAAGTTGGCCATCTATACGATTCAGAAACGGATGCTCAATCTGCGGAAGGAAATCGGCAATAAGGGCACTGTCCTCCAACCAAAACCTTTCACACTTTATAACGCCGGTCTTTATGATTTTTCCAAGCTACGGGAATTGTCTTGGAGTTCCTGGCGTTTTTTTGCCCTGCAGCTTTTTCAATGCCGGGATGAGCCGCATACCATCGGCGGCGTCTCATTGGACGGGTACCTCAAAGGCGCCAGCGTGCTGGTTTTCAATCACCAGAAGCGGCCGGGTGTGCGAATCGATGAGGAGACCATCAGAAGCCTGCATGAGGCGTTAGGCTCAAAAATAGGGAGCCGTTTGTTCATCATCGCGCCCGCATTAACTTTTGATTTTCAGCAAGACTACATCGATATCGGTGGCGTCCGCTATTATGCGTTGCGTATCCCCTATTCGATTATCAACGAGCTTCATAAACGCGAGTTTACCGCCCTCAAACAACCTTCCGATGAAATGGCGGTAAACGACACAGTGGAAGCCGTCGGATTTGATTTTATCCGCCGTCCGGACATCGAATATGAAGTTGGATATAAGAAACGAAAAGGCGAACTACTTAACGAGGCATTTCTCCGCATTAAAACATTCAAGAGTGAAGCGATGGTCCGCGAACCCTTCCGTAAAAAGGGGAACCGAGAAACGCTGTCCATGGTGATGCTCGATTTTAATTTTGACACAGCTTCGGACATCTTCAACCTCAGCGCCATATTCTATGCCGGTGACATCGAAAAAGCCGATTGGGAAGTGCGATTTCCGATAGAATCACTCGGCGACAATGTGATGGCCGTCTTTGTGGATATATATGGGAACGAGGCACGGGAACTGATCCCGGCGGATCGTTTCCGGTCTGCGAATAAAAACGCAGGTGCAAACGAAATGACACGTTCTCGTAAGAAAGGAATAAAAAATAGATCATGAGTAAACAAGGCGATCGCAAGACTTTTCGGAACGAAGACCTGGTCCTCAAGGTCACGACAAATATCGATTCCAAAATCTGGGATGAATTCAAGTACGAGGCTTTTCTTGATGAGCTATGCGGAACCCGAGAGTATCAAAAGGAGGCGATCCGCACAACCCTCAGCTATCTCCTTGGCGGCAAGTACAGCTGTTTAGCTGAGCTGGCAAAGGAAAATTTTGATGATAATCCCGAGCTGGAGCAGCGTTACGGTTCATGGGCGGCCATGAAAAGATATTTGCAGCTCCCCGATCAGCTTTCCTGCGCCATCGATCAGGCGACAGGCACGGGGAAGAGTTACGTCCTTTACGGTCTGGCGGCAATCCTGCTGGCGGAAGGGACTGTTGACCGGGTGCTGGTGCTTTGCCCATCTAATACCATTGAATACGGGTTGCTGGAAAAATTCCGGGATCTTGCATCTAACAGCGATCTCAGAGACCTGATGCCGGCGGATGCGAAAATCAGAACCCTCAAGATCATTAACGCCTCCGAAACCATTGTTGATGGATCCATTTGCATAGAGAACTATCATGCGATTTTGGAAACCGTTAAATCCTCGATACGAGACAGTTTAAAGGGCAAAGGGGCGCGCGTCGCCGTATTGAACGACGAAACCCATCATGTTGCTAATGAATCAGGTGCAACTGTAAAGAAATGGAAGGAATTTCTCCTTAACCCCGAATACGGTTTCCGGATCATCGTCGGCGTTTCGGGAACCTGCTATATAGGCGACGACTACTTTGCTGATGTCGTCCATCGATATTCGCTACGACAGGCTATTGAGGAAAGATTTGTCAAGAAGGTAGAGAACGTAGCCTAAATGCCCGAAACTGATAACCAAGGGGAAAAATGGCAACTCATCTATAACCGGCATCAGGACTGGAAGAAGAAACTCAAGAAGCGCGGGATAAGACCGTTGACCATCATTGTGACCAAGGCCATCACCGACTGCAAAAGGGTAGCGGAAGAACTTGAGGATTTCCTGCAGGAATGGGAAAAACTTTCGACCGAACAGGCAAAAGAGAAAGTTCTGCCCGTTACATCAGCCAAGGAACATCAGCCAAATGTCGCAAAACTCAAGATTGTAGATAGTCCCGCAAGCAAGGTGGAATGGATTGTTTCGGTTGCAATGCTGAGCGAAGGATGGGACGTGAAGAATGTATTCCAAATCGTTCCCCATGAAGAACGGGCCTTCAACAGTAAGCTGCTTATTGCTCAAGTGCTTGGTCGTGGGCTACGCAGACCTGAGGACTGGCGTGGTGAAGACCCTATCGTGACCGTTTTCAATCACGACGCTTGGTCGGGACGTATTAAACATCTCGTCAATGAAATCCTTGAGATCGAACGGCGTCTAACATCGACGGTTTCTGCGACATCCCCTTACAATTTCACGTTGAATAACCTCGATTATTTAAGGGCGGAGGATACGAGCGAATATGCCAAGAAAGGCGAGTATCGGATCTTCGAACAAGGATTCATCGAACTGCCCACTCAAGTAGAAGCGGAAGACGTAACCATAGATTTTGAGCGTGCAGTTTCAGGTGAACATGTCAAATTCAAAACCAAAGTTCTCCATAAAACTTGGGAGGCCGAAGTTGTTGCCGGGCAGATGTATAATCGACTTGTTTCCATTGACGAAGAGTCAAAGGATGCGGAAGATCCCAAAGATAGGACCAACTATGCAACGAAATTTCCTTTGGAGAAATGCGAGCAAATTGTTCGGGAATCCATGAAGCGAGCCAAAAACAGGACGGGCAGAATTACAGATGAGAACCGCCAAAAGTTCCTGCAGGCCCTAGGCACATTGAGACGAAAAGCCGCCAAAAGGGTCGTTTACAAATTATCCCCCAAAGCCCTAGTCTGCGTAAATACCAGTGAACGACAGGTGGAAAGTTGCAGCGCCGCAGAGATCAGGCGTGCATCTAAAACGGTTTTTTATGCTCCGGGGTCCAAGAGCACACTTCTTGACGATCAGATCGAATTTTTCCACGAGGTGGAAGATGAGGACGGGGATTATGAGAAAGGCCGCGTGCTGATCACAAATGACAGTAATTTCAAAACACCGGCAAACTTGATCATTGCGGATATGAAACCGGAGCGGCGGTTCGTCAGGGAACTGTGCAAGCATGAAAATGCGGTAAGTATGGATGCATGGCTCAAAAATACACCTGTTGGTTTCTATTTCATTGAATACGCATGGAAGAAAGGCGAACATCCCAAGAGGGGTGAATTCAGCCCGGATTTCTTTCTCAAGCAGGGCGAACAAATTTTCGTTGTTGAAATTAAGGGTGACGAAGAAATCAAAGAGCCGACGCTGGAAAATATCAAGAAGTATGAATATGCTCAAGCCCATTTTCAGCGATTGAACGAATGGATTGATAAGGAAGGGCAATCGAAACGATACCAGTTCAATATGCTTACCTCAACGAGCTACAACATTTTTTTTCAAAAACTGCGCGAGACCGATTTGAGCGGCTTCCGGTCAGAATTGGATGTGGCTATGCGAAAGGCAGTAGGGGACATCCGTTCTGATAAATTATAAGAAGGCTGCAACCTACGGAATTACCCGCGCTACGGTGGCACTAAGCCAAAGTGTCTGGTCTGACTATACAGATTAAGGAGGACCATATGACACGAGCCAATACGAAAACCAATGGCACCTCCTGGCAATTGCAGGAAGCGAAAAGCCGTTTGAGTCAGGTTGTCGAGCGCGCGCTACGGGAGGGACCGCAGACCATTACGTTGCGCGGCAAGCCCGCCGTGGTTGTGGTTTCCTTCGAGGAATTTCAGAACCTCACCCGTCCCTGTACATCCCTGTGCGAATTTTTCAGACAATCCCCTCTCTATGACACGGATCTCGACCTTGAGAGAAACAAAGACGTGTCCCGAGAGGTTCCGCTATAATGTCCATAACCTCATCGTTGTCACACGCAATGTGCTGGTCATTGCGCGCTGTCAGGAAAAAGTCTTTAATCCCTGGGAAAGTCAACCGGATCGATAACGAAAAGGCGGGGGAGCGTGAACGATGTCATTCCGGGCGGAACCGGTTATCCGGCCAGGAGCGCCGCCAACTCCTTCGGATCGGTCACCGGCCTTTTGCAGGAAAAACCGCTGCAGACGTAGGCGGCGGCCCGGCCAGGATCGTCCCCAGCTCCCGGAGAAGACCTACCAGACGGTTTTGACGTGAGAGAGATTTCGGAGAACCGAATCTTTCGTCATGAGGGGAAGGTTGAGATATTTGGCTGTGGAAACAATGATTTTATCGTGAAGTTCCGGAATGTCTTTCAGATCAATCATTTTCTGGCAAACGCGATGTCTTCATCGGTAACCTTGACATTCGGAACAATCCCCTTCAGTTTCAATGGCTTTTTCCAGGCGGGGCCGAGCTTTTTGAGTACGGACAACTTCAGTGCCAAGACATCCTTTTCGATGGCCAGGATCTTGTCCAACGTAACTTTGTTGAAATCGGATACCGTGTCCGATGAAACGGCTTGCTTCATGATCGTCACCTTTACCGGAAAGTTCGGGAGAGTTGTAACATAGTGACAACTCAATTGTCAAAGTCAACAACCAATGCCGATATCAGAAACTTCACTGACTTGAGGCGTCGGGAGACCTATCGGATGATAAAGAAACGGAAACGGATTCATCGTTTCCCCTCCGCGGCAAGGATGGCCGCCAGCTCCTGCGGATCGGTCACCGGCCGCTGGCAGGAAAAGTTTCGGCAAACGTAGGCGGCGGCCCGGCCACCGATCGCCCCCATCTCCCGCGTGAACGGCGCGAGCTCTGTGATCTCGGGCTCCGTCTCCCCCTCGGGACGAAGCAGCAGGACCGGCCGGGGCGAACGGCAACGGCGCACGACCTCGATCAACTCTCGGGTATCACCGGCCTCCGGACGGCCCGCGATCACCACCTCGCAGGAGGGGGCCGCCAGCATTTCCAGCGCAACCAGCCACTGGGCATGGGCGGACGGGAGTCGCCGGACGGATTCGGCATAGGCGCGACTCAACGCCGCCGCCTCTTCCTCCAGACGGGGATCGCCGGTCATCCTCCCCAGGCGGATCAGGTTCATCAGCGTCACGGCGTTTCCCGAGGGGACGGCCCCGTCGTGGCCCTCCTTCAGCCGGGTGAGAAGC
>JAPLJX010000366.1 GCA_026388375.1 Deltaproteobacteria bacterium | reverse complement strand
GAATCAGGCAAAACAGGATCATGGCCAGTGTGAAAACTCCATATTTCATGCGCCATCCATTCATCAGTTCCATCGTTTCCTTTCCAGCCTTATGGTTCAAAGGCTTGTGCTTCATACAGCAAACGAAGGCCGGCTGTCAATGGAATCATCATGCTCGGCCTTCAGCCGCCCGATCAGGACCGCCAGATCCTCTCCACCGAGATGACCCCGCGCAACTTTCGGATCGCAGCGGAAATTTTATTAAACTGCTTGAGATTGTTAACATTGACACCGAAATGACAGGTAGCCTGACCGTCCGGCGCGGTATTGATCTCCGCGTGGTATATGTTGACGTCCAGAGAGGAAATCGCGGTGCTGATATCGGCCAGAATGCCCTTGCTGTCGTGGCAGACGATTTTCATCTGTACCGGATATTCACGTTTTTCGCGAACATCCCACTGCACGTTCACCAGCCGCTCGGCATCCATATCCGGCACATGGATGCAATTGTCTGTATGAACGGTGATTCCTCTCCCCCGCGAAATATAACCGACGATCTCATCTCCGGGGATCGGATCGCAACACTTTCCAAACCGGACCATGATGTCATCGATCCCGGCCAGCGACACGCCGATCGGCTCCGTCTCCGGACCTTTTTTTCGCGTCTTGTCAACCGGTTCCTCTTTCTTGACCTCCTCTTCTGGAAGAAAATGATGAACGACATGCTTGGGCGACACCCTTCCGTAACCGACGAAGGCCAGCAGATCGTCCAGGGATTCGGTATGCAGTTCCTTAAATAATACCTGCATTTCAGATGATTTGGAAATTTGGCCGAATTTCAGGTGGTGTTTCTTGAACTCCTTCTCCAGAAGATCGCGGCCGAGGGCTACGCTTTTCTTGCGTTCTTCGGTCTTGACCCAGTTCCGGATCTTCGCCATGGCGCGGGTGGTCACCACATATTTCAGCCAATCCTTGCTGGGATGGTGGCCCGCCTGGGTGATGATTTCGACCCTGTCGCCATTCCGCAGTTGATATTTCAGCGGAACGATGCTCCGGTTCGCCTTGGCGCCAATGCACTGATTGCCGATATCCGTATGGATGCTGTAGGCGAAATCGATGGGGGTCGCCCCCTTCGGAAAGGATCTCACATCCCCGTTCGGGGTAAAGACGTAAACCTCCTCGGGAAACAAAGCCACTTTCAGATTGGACATGAACTCGCGGGGATTCTTGATCTCCTGCTGGGCATCCAGCAGGTCCCGGAGCTTCTTGATCTGATTATCATCGGGGGAAAAGGACCCCCCTTCCTTGTAACGCCAATGGGCGGCGATCCCCTCCTCCGCCCAGTTATGCATCGGCCGGGTCCGGATCTGGATTTCGACCCGCTCGCCATAGGGTCCGATCACCGTCGTATGGAGGGATTGGTAATGGTTGGCCTTCGGCATCGCAATATAATCCTTGAACCTTCCGGGAACCGGCGTCCAAAGGGCATGGACCATGCTCAGAGCCTCGTAGCAATCCTTGTCTTTGTCCGAGTCGAGAATGATCCGGAATGCCGTGAGGTCATAAACCTCGTCGAAATCGATGTGCTGCTCCTTCATCTTCATGTAGATGCTATAGAAATGTTTGGCCCTTCCCTCGACTTCGCCCCGGATACCGAACCGTTCCATCTCCTGCCGGATGATCCCCCTGACCTCCTCCGCATACTCTTCCCGTTTCTTCTGTTTCTTTACGACCCGTTTTGCGAGTTCATTGTAGGCTTCAAAGTCGAGATAGCGGAAGGAAAGGTCCTCCAACTCCATTTTCATCCAGTTGATCCCCAGCCGGTTGGCCAGCGGTGCATACAGCTCCAGGGTCTCTTTGGAGATGTAGAGCTGCCGGTCGGGCGTCTGAAACTCCAGGGTCCGCATGTTGTGGATCCGATCCGCCAGCCGCACAAGCAGGATCCGGATATCGGACGACATCGCCAGGATCATCTTGCGGAAATTTTCCGCCTGCCTCTCCTCCTGATTGCCGAGGGTGATCTTGCTGATCTTTGTCAGTCCGTCGACGAGAAACGCCACCTCTTTGCCGAAGGCCTCTTCGATCTGCTCCTGCGTGGCGAGGGTATCTTCGACGGTATCGTGCAGAAGGCCCGTCACGAGCGTCGCCGCATCGAGTTTCATGTCCGCCAGAATGCCGCAGACCTCCATGGGATGGGTCAGATAGGGTTCGCCGGAGAGACGGATCTGCCCCTGATGAACAGACGCGGAAAAGATGTAGGCCTTTTCGATCATCTCGAGTTCGGTGGGGGATAGGTAAGGTTGGACCCTATCCAGGATGTCGTTGATACGAAGCATGGGAGTCCTAAGTGCTGAGTGCTAAGTGCTAAGTGCAAATCTTAGTGCTGAGTGCCAAGTCCTTAGCACTAATAAGTCCTATCAGAAACGCCGCGACCTCGGAAACCGGCAATGCGATGACCTCTCCGGACCGCCGGGTTTTGATCTCCATTTTTCCTTCGGCCAGCTTCTTGGGACCGACCGTGACGCGATAGGGGATCCCGATCAGGTCGGCGTCCTTGAACTTGACGCCGGCCCTCTCGTCGCGATCATCCAGGATAACCTCCACGCCATTGGCCTCAAGAGCGTGGTAAAGATCCTCTGCTGCGGAGAAAAGCACTTTTTCATTCACATTCACCGGGGTGATGATCACCGGATACGGGGCAAGCGGCAGCGGCCAGATGATACCGTCCGCATCGTGATTCTGCTCGATGGCCGCGGCGACCGTTCGGCCGATGCCGATGCCGTAGCATCCCATCACCATGGTCCGCTCCTGACCCTCGCGGTCGAGATAGGCGGCCCGCATGGCCTTGCTGTACTTGGTTCCCAATTTGAAGACATGGCCGACTTCGATACCGCGTGCAAAGCGAATTTCTGCGCCACAGCGGGGACAGGGATCGGATTCCCGGACCACGCGCAGATCGGCATGGTCTGCAATCAAAAAGTCCCTTCCGGGCTTTACATGGCGAAGGTGAAAATCCTCACGGTTGGCGCCCATGACGCAATCGGCCATACCCAGAAGTGAATAATCGGCAATGATCCGAGCCTTGATTCCGACGGCGCCCGCAAATCCCCGGGGTGAGCCGGTAACCTTCCGGATCATCGCATCATCGGCCAGTTCCAACAAATCGCAACCGAGGAAATTCTTCACCTTAATCTCGTTGACCTCCTGGTCTCCGCGGATCAGGACCGCGACAGGCGTACCGTCCGCAGAGAAGATCAGGGTCTTGACGACCGCTTCCGGAGCGACCCCCAAAAAGGCGCAGACCTCCTTGATGGTCCGGACCCCGGGGGTGTTCACCTCCTCGACGGGGGGCGTCATTCCCGCAGGCCCATTCTCTGCCGGCCGGGAGATCTCGGCTTTCTCGAGGTTTGCCGCATAGTTGCAGGCGCCACAGTAGCAGATGGCATCTTCCCCGGAATCGGCCATCACCATGAATTCGTGCGAATACTTTCCGCCGATGCTTCCCGAGTCCGCCTCGACCGGACGGAAGTTCAGGCCGCAGCGGGTGAAAATCCGTTGATAGGCGTCAAACATCTTCCGATAGCTGATCTCGCTTCCCGCCTCGTCCATATCGAAACTGTACGCGTCTTTCATGCCGAATTCCCGACAGCGCATCACCCCAAACCGGGGGCGGATCTCATCGCGAAATTTCGTCTGAATCTGATAGAGATTCCGGGGAAGTTGCCGGTACGTTTTGATTTCGTTACGAACCAGATCGGTGATCACCTCTTCATGGGTCGGGCCGAGACAGCACTCACGGTCGTGTCGATCCCGAAAGCGGAGCAGTTCCTTGCCGTAATGGGCCCATCTTCCGGACTCCTGCCAGAGCTCTGCCGGCTGCACCATCGGGAGAAATACCTCCTGGGCGCCCGCCCGGTTCATCTCTTCCCGGACGATCTGCTCAAACTTGCGGATCACCCGGTAACCCAGCGGCAGATATGAATAGACTCCGCTGGTCAGTTTTCTCATCAGGCCCGCCCGGATCATCAACTGGTGGCTGATCAGTTCCGCGTCGGAAGGGACCTCCCTTCCCGTGGGCAGGAACATCTCCGAATAACGCATGACACCTCCTTTTACACCGCACCTGTCACATTGGTTCCATCTTCCGGATCTCTTCGAGCAGCACGGAGACAAATTCCGCTTCCCTGATCTTCCGGATAACCTTCCCCTTTTTAAACAGCATCCCGGCACCCTTTCCTCCCGCGATTCCGATATCCGCTTCGGCAGCCTCGCCGGGACCGTTAACGACGCAGCCCATGAGGGCGATCTTGATGGGTTTCTTCATCCCCCTGAGCTCCGCTTCGACCCGCACCGCCAAATCGGCAAGATCGATCTCGCAGCGACCGCAGGTCGGACAGGAGATGATGTCAGGCCCGACCTGCCGGATATTCAGCGCGCGCAAAATACCGTATGCCAGGCCGATCTCCGGCACGGGATCGCCGGTGACGGAGACCCGGATCGTGTCGCCGATGCCGTCATAGAGCAGGGTCCCGATGCCGATGGCGGATTTGATTGCCGACTGAATGAGGGTTCCCGCCTCCGTTACGCCGAGATGAAGCGGATAGTCGGTCTGGGCGGAGACGGTTCGGTAAGCCTCGATCGTGGTCGACACATCGGAAGATTTCAGAGAGAGTTTGATCGCGTCAAAGCCCATCTCTTCCAGGATACGGATGTTCTTCAAGGCGCTCTCCACCAGGGCGGCTGCCGTCGGTCCACCGTGGCGGACGGAAATCTCCTTCTCCAGGGAACCGGCATTGATCCCGATCCGGATGACCTTCCGGCTGGTTTTGGCGATCCCCACGATCTTGCGGATCCCTTCCGGCGAGACATTGCCGGGATTGATCCGGATGCCATCCGCGCCGTGACTCATGGCGAGCAGCGCGAGTTGATGGCGGAAATGGATATCCGCGATCAGCGGAATATGAATCCGGGAGCAGATCTCATGGATGGCAACCGCGGCCGCTTCATCGGGAACGGCAACGCGGACCATTTCGCAGCCCGCCTCCTCCAGCCTCCGGATCTGCCCCACCGTGGCTTTGACATCGCGCGTATCGCAAGAGGTCATCGACTGAACGACGACCGGCGCATTGCCGCCGATCCGGACACCTCCGAGGTCAATGGATTTGGTTTTTCTTCTGCTGCCCGGACTCACTGACGCACCCCACGGATTTCGTTTTTAGCGACCGCGCCAGCAGTATAGGCAAAGATCCTTCTCCGGAACACCGATCGCTGCGATCATATCTTCGATATGAATGTATTTCAGAGAGGTCACATTCAGATCCTGCCGGATCCACTCGATCATTCTCCGGTATCGTTCGGAGGCGTGGTCCAGATATTCGTCGATACGTTCCATATTCTCGCCGTCGAGGGCGCGGATCGCCCGGTGGGAAGCCAGTTCGGCGGTCGTTCTCGTGGAAGAGGCGAATCGGCAGGGAAACATCAGCGGCGGACAGGCAGGGCGGATATGGATCTCTTTCGCACCGTTGTCCCATAGTTTCCGGATCGTGTAATTCTTCAGTTGCGTTCCCCGGACGATCGAGTCATCACACACCACCATCCGGCTTTCCCGGATCACATCCCGCACGGCGATGAGCTTCATCGTGGCCACGAGGTCCCGGATATCCTGGGAAGGGGGTGTGTAGCTTCTCCCGTATCCCGGTGTGTATTTGACCAGCGGACGGCGGTATGGAAGACCGGACTCCATCGCATACCCGATGGCGTGGCCGACACCGGAATCGGGGACGCCCGCGACAAAATCCGCTTCGACCTGATCGTTGCGGGCCATAGCCCGGCCGCACCGTTCGCGGGCGTTTTCCACACTGATTCCCTCATAGCTCGAGGCTGGATCGCCGGTGTAGATCCAGAGGAAGGCGCAGACGTGCTTCTCTTCCCCGGGCTTCTGTTCCGTGTGAATCCCGTGGTCATCAAGCCGCACGATCTCCCCCGGTCCAAGGGATCGGCTCAGCTCATAGCCGAGGTTCGAAAAGGAACTCGATTCGGTCGCGGCCGCAAAGCTCGGCGTTGATCCCGATTTACCGATTTCCTTTCCGATGACCAGCGGAAAGCGGCCGTAGCGGTCCCGTGCCGCATAGATCCCTTCCCGGGCCATCAACAAAAGACAGAGCGACCCCTCGATGGCCCGCTGCATCCGGCCGATTCCATCAACAATGCTTTCGCCGCGGTTGATCAGTTTTGCGACCAGCTCGACGTTGTTTACACCGCCGTCCTCCATCTCGCTGAAGGAGGCGCCGTCTCGCAGAAGATCGTGGGTCAGTTCGTCCTTGTTGGTGATCAGGCCGATTGCGGCAAGGGCATAGGTCCCGAATTTCGAACGGATGATCAACGGCTGGGGGGATTCGTCATCAATCGCCCCGATGCCCATCCTGCCAACCATTCCCTTGTAATCCTCTACAAAACGGGACTTGAACTGGGCCTGGCTGATACTGTGAATGGTGTGGCTGAACCCCCCATCGCCCCAAACGGCCAACCCCGCATTTTCGGTCCCGAGATGGGAGTGGTAATCCGTTCCGTAAAACAGGGCCTTTGCACAATTACCTTCCGATACGACGCCGAAGATCCCACCCATGTTTCCCACCCTCTTATGATGCCTGCATTCAAGTTTTAACCTTGCGGAGTCCGGTTCTCCCCTTCCCTTCTCTGCCCTGTGGCGTCAGCGAAGTTTCAGCAGGGCCAGTCTGATCCGTTCAACCCCTTTTTCGATCTGCTCCATCGAGGTCGCATAGGATATGCGGATGTGGTCATCATGGCCAAAATCCCCTCCGGGAACCAGGGCAACGTTCGCCTCATCCAGCAGGTAGGTCGCCATTTCGGCCGAATTTCGGATGACCTTCTCATCATAGGAGCGGCCGTAATAGAATCCCACGTCGGGAAAGACGTAGAAGGCCCCCTGGGGCATGAGACAGGTTACGCCGGGAATGGCCGTCAGCTTCTCGACAATGAGATCCCTTCTCTTCTGGAACTCCCGCGCCATCATCCCCACGCCTTCCTGGGGGCCGTTCAGCGCCTCGACAG
>JAPLJX010000040.1:8749-10408 GCA_026388375.1 Deltaproteobacteria bacterium | reverse complement strand
GTTCTTGATCTTCTCCCTCTGAACTTTTTCTCATGATTATTGGTATAATTTTCATGCCATTATCCTTAATTATGCTTGCCTATCTTTCAAGTTCACTGAGCCGATCAGTATCCAGTGTAGCCAAATGTTAAGCAAAGGTTTATTGCTTTCATTTTCCAGACAATTTATTGAGAATAGCTGCTCTATCATAAATACTTGTAACCTTGTGTGACGGATTGGGAAGTTTTTTGCCTGTTGAAGGATCGCTCAAATAGGACTTTTCGACCGTGTAAGCTTGTATCTTATTGTCTTTCCAGTAAAGTGTTGTCCTATCAAACTGACCTTTCCATTTCTTTTTTTCTGCCGCGGTGAATATACTATCGTATTCTGCCTTCCATATCTCGTCATATTCAACTTGCAACTTTTCAACGCCATTCAACATTACCTCCTTCATCAAAGGAGGTAATGTATTGCTATATTTAATGTGCGGCTCCCATACTTGCAAGGTAGATTTACCCATTTTCTTTTCGATTTTAGCTTTTGTGTAATCTCCAAAAAGAGAATCGCGCAATTTTGCCTTCTCGTTCATCTGAGAGTGGGCAGTCGAGCTTAACAAAATCAAAAATACGAAAGAAAGCATTGCAAGCCAGTTACTTGTACTTTTCACATCGCACCTCCTTAATATGCCTAACGAATTTCTCACCTGCTGGTGTGTAGCGAAGCGAAACACCTGTCAGGTGCAGAAAAATGTTATGCATTATTGGCATTTTCAAAGTAATGTTCTGTCAACGATATGTAATTATTTAACCATTCATATTTGCGAATAATTTTTTCATTATCCTTATATAGATTGAGGCAATTCTCTATAAAGACTTTAATCGTACTTCTTTCCTCGATTAATTGTGCCCTAGACTCAGCTGTTTGCAGACCTATTGGTTTCAAATAGTCTATGAAATAATAACCATCGGAAGCATCCCTCATAAGGTAATTAAAAACATGATCTACTTTTACTTTTCCTTTGTAATTTAATACTTTTTGTCTTCCATCGTCTATAATCCGAGGATCGAAAACTATCCTTGGAGCATGTCCAATTTCTCTTTCTTTTCTATATGCTTCACTGTAACCTTTACCAAAGATGATTCTATCTTTATGGTAGACGTGCCTTCTCGTAAGATAACCGCGCAATAATGTTGCAAAACTAGTTGAAATTAGGTCATATTGAAACTTTTTTAATACAATGGTTATTGCCATAGCGCAATTGGGATCATGATAAGGCATCGTTATTATAATAGAATCAGAAATAGCCGTAACGGTGAGATTCTTAAAAATAGTTTTGTCTGCATTATAGCCCCTTTCCGTTTCCGTTAAGGCATAGAGAAGCTTTCCAATTTCAAAAAAGTCTTCTTCGGAGTTGATGTTTTTTACTCTTGAATCGAATCCAAGTATATCGATGAATGCAACCATGCAATCCGTATACTCTTTATATTTTGGAATATCGTAATTCATATTCATTAAACAAAACGTAGAAATCAGCCGGAGCGTAGCGATCGGCTGGATTGACGGGTTATGTGTCCTTTTCTTTATTTATCTTTACTTGCTTTTTCAAAAGTATCGATCCTGTATTAATCTCGTATGCCCAAATAGAAAGAATCTCAACGTTTATGAATTTTCTGTCATAAG
>JAPLJX010000040.1:0-8716 GCA_026388375.1 Deltaproteobacteria bacterium | reverse complement strand
AAAATCAGACCATTACCATTGCTCAGCTTTGGTGGTTTTCTTTTAGCAGGTCCCCTAGAGTTTTCAGTTGACGGAGTCGTATCTTCTTTTAATTTATATAGCCGTGTTTTGCATAAAAGTAATACTCCGATCTTGTTCTTCAAGATTTTTGCTTTATCTGGAGGTATTTCAATTATAAGGCTTATTGTCCTATTACTCATAAGTGTTGTCTCTACACTACTGCCATCGTAGCGGCTTGTGCCAAAATCTTTTTGGTTCGTTAATGCAATGCCATATTGCTTTCCGGTAAGGCTTGTAACCAATACTTTTGCACCAAAGGCGTTGGAACCCATATGGGATTTAGAAGTGCCTGCAACATGCTTGATGATCATCGATGATCTATAATCTTGAAAGGTATATTTACTCAGCGGGCTTGTTTCTATGTCAATCTGCAAATTCTGAGCATCTGCATTATAGGGATAAACCGTTACCCCACTCCTAAGGTTCATATGCGGATCAAGTTTAAATGCATAGACGTCATCTGTATCTGCAACAGCAACCATAGATTTCTTTTCATAATCGGCAGTAGTTTCGAATTCGTCCTTTTTCAGGGGAGCTTTTTTAAGAAGGATGGTATAAAGTTTAATAATATCAGTGCCCGTAAAATTAGGTGGCAGTTTTTCTGTGTTGATATCAAATGGAATGAGTGGTGAATTGTCTATTTTTTCTTTGGTTGCCATAGACTTATTCTCACTTGTTGCCTTTCTTTCTTTTGCAACGGCAGTGCTTCCAGAATTTAGTAACATGAAAAGCATAAGAACGAATAAAAAATATTTTTTTATCAATTTAAGCCTCCCTCCTTACACATAACGTTCGGCAGATCAGAGGCGAGCCACGCCGGTTCTTGGCAAAGCCACCAGAAGTTCAGCGCGTCTGCTGGATCTGCCTGTTAGACTTGCTCATCGCGCGCGGAAGCTCTGGCTAGCATCTTGTCCAACTCCTGCTGAGCGAGTTCCTGCGTGATGCCCAGCTTCTGCGAAAGGGGCTCGCGAACGCCCACAACGGCTGCGTCGACCTCCTGGAACAGGCGGGTCGTCTGCTGCAGCTCCTCAAGCATCTCCAATCTCCCGGCGTCCGACATGAAGTCCTCTGACCGCCGCTCGAAGAAGCGGTGTACGAGGTCGTTCCGTCGCGCCAGGGCCTCGTTTAACTCATTCTCGATTCCCGCCGGGATGGTCGCGAGCGTTCGCGCCTCGTTGAAAAGCTGGCCGAAGGTCCTCCCCTCCAGCGTCGATAGTAGCCTCTCAACATCGGCTCTCGTGACGCGCGTTCTACCAGAGAGATTGAGCGTCACCGCGAAAATCAGCAGTTCCTGCTCAAGAACCTGGCCATGATAGGCCGCGAGTCCGAAGAAGGTGAACACCTCCTTTGGGTCGCTTCCCTCTGGCTCTGGCACGGCGTTCGTCACGATGATGTCCTCCAGCCACGTCTAACGTTTTAAGAGTTTTTACGGCGGGCGGGGCATCGCCCGCCTTCTTGGACAATGTAGTTCGATTGGTGGGTACGATTTTCAGCGGCGCTCTTGTCCCCGTCATTCCTCCACCCCAAAGCATTAAGTCTGCGGGAAGATACCTGAGTACATGCAACGCGCGGATCAAGACAATCATCAAAAAGTATAGGTACTTAAGCACATCACGGCTCCATTGTCAATCATTATGTGAATCTATTCGATTAAACATGGGTCTGAGGTCGGCGCTATTTGACTTTTACGCGCAATCCCGGTATGAATCTCCTGTCCGTCATCCAAGAGACGACACCGGAAAGGAAAGATCATGCAGGTTAAGAATGTCTGTCCGCCCCCAACGTTTGCCGCCGGGGACAAGAGAGATGGTTTTCGGATCCTCCGGGTGGAACAGATCCCGGAGATCCGCGTCACCGCCTATGAGATCGAACATGAAAGGACGGGGGCGAAGATTCTTCACCTCCACTGCGACGACCGGGAAAACCTCTTCTCCATCGGCTTCCGGACGCCGCCCAGGGATTCGACCGGCGTCCCCCATATCCTCGAACATTCCGTCCTCGCCGGCTCCGAGCGCTACCCGCTCAAGGACGTCTTCAACGAGCTCCTCCGGGGAACACTCCAGACCTTCATCAACGCATTCACCTACCCCGACAAGACGATCTACCCCGTCGCCAGCCAGGAGAAACGCGATTTCTTCAACCTCGCCCGGGTCTATGCCGATCTCGTCCTCCGGCCGCGCCTGCTGCGGGAAACCTTTCTCCAGGAAGGCCACCATCTGGAGTTCGCCGAGAACGGCGATCTGACCATCTCCGGGATCGTCTACAACGAGATGAAGGGGGCCTACTCCTCCCCGGAGACCCTGATGTACAAGGCCATCCAGGAAAACCTCTATCCGGGAACCCCTTACGCCTGCGACTCGGGGGGCGATCCCGAGAGGATTCCCGATCTGACGTATGAAGAGTTCCGGAAATTCCACCGAACCTTCTACTCGCCGACGAACGCCCGTTTTTTCCTCTCCGGAAACATCCCGACGGAGGAGCACCTGGTCTTTCTCGCGGAAATACTCGCCGGTTTCGACCGCGTTGCACTGGACTCCTCCATTCCGATCCAGCCCCGCTGGAAAGATCCCCGGACCATCCACGGCTTCTTCCCGATCGACCGGGAGGAAAAATCAGACGGAAAAACGACGGTAAATCTGGCCTGGATGACGGCGGAAAACACCGCCGGCGGGACGGCGATGATGCTTGCGATCGTCGCCGATCTGCTCGTCGGCAGCGCCGCGTCTCCCCTCCGGAAAGCCCTGATCGATTCGGGTCTCGGGGAGGACCTCTCGCCGGTCACCGGCCTGGAGCGGGACCTCAGACAGATCGCCTTTGCTGTCGGCCTGCGCGGGACCGATCCGGACAAGGCCCCACGGATCGAGGCGCTGATTCTGGATTCGCTGCGGGATGTGGCGGAAAACGGTTTCGACCGGGAGCTGATCGAGGGAACCCTCCACCAGGTGGAATTCCACGGACGGGAGATGGTCCGCGGCAGCTATCCCTATGGAATCGTCCTGATGGGACGGGCCTATCACACCTGGCTCTATGACGGGGACCCGCTGACGGACATGAATTTCCCGCAAATCATCCGCGACATCCGCCAGGAATGGGAAAAGAAACCCGATCTCTTCCAAGGGGTTGTCCGGCAGTGGTTCCTCGACAATCCCCACCGTCTCCTCTCCGTCATGGAACCAAGCCGGACCTTCCTGGAAGAGCGGGAACAGAAGGCCCGGGAGCGGATGGCCAGTGTCGCGGCCTCCCTGGGTGAGCCGGAAAAGGAACAGATCCGTCAGGAAACCCTGCTGTTGAAACGGTTTCAGACGGAACCGGACCCGCCGGAGGCGGCTGCGACCCTGCCGAAGCTGAAGATCGACGATATCTCCCGCGAGATCGAAACGATTCCAACAGAGAGGGCGGCTTCGGGCGGCGTCCCGGTTCTTCGCCATGACCTTTTCACGAACGGCATCGCCTATCTCGATCTGGCCTTCGACGTCTCCGACATCCCCGAGGAGCTGCAGCCCTATCTGCCGCTTCTGGGAAAACTCACGACCCAGATGGGGGCGGCGGGGCTCTCCTACGAGACGATGGCAAAGCGGATTTCCCTGCGGACCGGCGGCCTGGGCGTCAATCTCGCCGCCGGTGCAACCGCCGACGGCAGCGGAAACTGGCAGAAGATGGTTTTTTCCGTCAAGGCCCTCCATCGGAACACCGATGAGGCAGTCGGAATCATCCGGGACATCCTGACAGAGGGGGATCTGAACGATGACGCCCGGATGCGGGAGCTGATCCTCGAAAAAAAGAACGGGCTCCACGCCTCGGTGATCCCGTCGGGTCATCTCTTCGCCCAGATGGCCGCTGCGGCGACTCTTTCCCTCCCGGCCTGGCGGACCGAACAGTGGCACGGGAGAACCCAGCTTCGCCTCATCGCCGGCACGGCCGACCATCTCAAGGATCTTCGGGAGGAGACCCGGGAAAAGCTGGCGCGCCTCCGCAAGATCGTCTTTGTCCGGAACCGCCTGCTCATGAATATGACGGCCGACTCGGTCGGACTGCAAAGCCTCACCGCCGCGGCCGATGGGCTGGTTGCAGCCCTGCCGGCGGGAAACGCGCCGACGAACACGAAGACGCAGAGCCGCCGCCCCGTCCACATCGGGATCGCGATCCCGGCCCAGGTCTGTTATGTTGCCAAAGTCCTTGCGGCGCCGCCCTATGCCGATCCGCTTTCGGCGCCACTCTTCGTTCTGGCGAGACAGCTCTCCAACGGCTATCTTTACCGCCATATCCGGGTTCAAGGGGGGGCCTACGGCGGTTCCTGCCGCTACGAACCGGTCAGCGGTCTCTTTGCCTTCCTCTCCTATCGGGATCCGCATCTGATTGAAACACTGGACATCTATCGGCAGGCGGTTGATTTTGTCTGTAACAACCCGGTCCTTCAGGAAGAGTTGGAGAAGGCCGTAATCGGCACGATCGGCGCCCTCGACAAACCATTGGACCCGGCCGGAAGGGGTTACACCGCGCTGAT
The DNA here is from genome assembly GCA_026388375.1 of Deltaproteobacteria bacterium. GTDB lineage: Bacteria > Desulfobacterota > Syntrophia > Syntrophales > UBA5619 > UBA5619. The sequence continues at coordinate 4,152 of JAPLJX010000040.1, read as the reverse complement.
CCGGGAGTTTTCCGGGATGACGGATCCGATGCGCCGCCGTTTCAGGGAAGAGGTGCTTACGATTACAACGGAACGGCTTCAGGATGCCGCCCGACTCTACTTCCCGGCTGCGGCAGAGGCGGCGGTTGTAGGCGTCTGCGCGCCGGAGGAGCGGCTCCACGCAGCCAACGAGGTCCTTGAAGAGAAACTGGTGCTGGAAAAATTGAGCTGATTCCGCTCACTCGTGGTGCAACATGAGTCCGATCATCGCCAGCAGAACGATAACAATCCCGATGCCGAAATAGATGAAGGTGAACGTGTTCAGATTCACTATCCCCTCGGCCTTGAGGAGATCCACGTTGGCGACGTAACCCCAGTAGAGAGTGAAACAGTAGTTGATGAACAGGGCCAGCCTGAGGCGGCCGATCAGCAGGGCGATAGTGCTCAGGAGCAGCAGCAGAATCACCTGAAACATGGGAATGACCAGTTGTGTGGACGTAAAGAGTTTCATGGAGCTACCTCCTCTAGTTTGGATCATCGATCAAGGTCTTGGAGCCGATGTCCGGTGCTATTGTCATGAATCGCACTGGAAATGTCAACAGGATTGATTTATTGTTGATTTTAGTAAAAAAAGAGAGGCCCGCTGAATGTCAGCCGACCTCCGAACGGTAAAGGAGGAACAAAAGATGAGATCCGTTAAAAATGTCGGTTTGTGTGTGCTGCTGCTCCTGTGTCTAGGCGTTCTGTCCTGTTCCGGTTCCCTCTTCCGGAACTACGGCCAGATCCTCCCCGGCGGGGAGGTGACCCGGGATCTGGAAAGCGGCGTGTTTCACCCCGAACTCCGCTACTACATCAGCGGGTCGGACCTCTATCCCAACGCCCTGATCGGACTGCACCGGGACTACCGTCTCAACCCGGAAACCCTCTGGAAAGAGGTCGCCATGACCCCGGAGAAACTCCGGGAGATCGTCGGCTTTATGAAGACAAAGGCATCCGAGTATAGTCGGTTTCAGCATGAATTCGAACTTCTCGACACGAGGGGAAAAAGGATCGGTTTCTGGTATTCGATCCTGACTGCCCGGACCTACCTCCGCTTCGAGGAGGATGGGACCGTAATGATCCAGACGCCCGAGCTCGAAACCTACGAAAAACTGGAATCCAAGGGTGAAAACGATAACAACTAATAATTGACGGGAAGATTCGGGGGGCGGTTGCCGCTTGCAATTCGCCGAAAATTCCGGTAAGGGTCTTGTACATCTCTTAGAGGAGGCAGGAACGCTATGAAGGTTCTGGTTACCTACTACTCCCTGACCGGCAACACCGAGAAGCTCGCGCGCTCCATCTACGAAGCGATTCATGTGGAAAAAGAGCTCCGCCCCATTCAGGAGGTCAAAAGCGTCGAGGGCTACGACGTCATCTTTGTGGGATTCCCCGTCCACGCCCACAGCGTGCCCGCCAAGGCCCTTCCCTTTTTCAAGAACCTGCCCGAGGGACAGAATATCGCCCTCTTCTGCACCCATGGTTCGCTCCGGGGCGGCCGACTACCCAAGCAGGCGCTGGAACACGCGATCGGAATTGCCGCCCGGGCAAAAATCCTCGGCACGTTCGGGGTCCGGGGTAAAGTGGATGTGACGCTCATCGAGGCGCTGATCAAACAGGCGGAACACCGGGCTTGGGCGGAAGAGGCGCAGGGGGCGTGCGGACATCCCAATGAATCGGATCTCGCCGATGGGAAGACATTCGCCCGGGAAATCCTTGCAAAGATCGGCCGTTAGGCCGCACCTCCGCCGCAACCAGTCCGACCCCGGACGCCTCTCCCGGTCCGCGCCGCCCCTCCCCACGACCCGTGGCAAACCGGAGGGCGCCTTTGCGGAGAATCATCGCCCCTCCCCCTCCGGAAAGGCCGGGATAGTTGTAAAGCCAAACGGCGTTGACAGCGACCTGCATGGTACCTCAATACGGCCTCAACGTAATCTGATGAACCCCATTCGACGTAAATATTGAGGTTATACTTGGGATGGAAAGGCGGTCGGTGTGTCGTGGCATTCGGGAGTCGGAAATGTTCAACCGCCCTGCAAGGAACGGCATTTCTTCCATATCTGCTTGGCCGCCGGCGTCAGCATGAGGAAACCGGCAGCCACGAGCAGGGAGGCCGAAATGGGCCGGTTGAGGAACGTGAGGAAATCGCCCCCGGAAGCGATCAGGGATTGCTGGAGCGTCTTCTCCAGCATGGGACCGAGGATCATGGCCAGGATAAAAGGGGAAGCCGGAAAGGCGAACTTGCGCAGCAGGTATCCCACAACGCCGAAAAACACCATCATGCCCACGTCCCAGGTAGAGTTGTTCACACTATAGGCCCCGATGACACAAACGACAACGACGACCACCGCCAAGTACTGGTAGGGGACTTTCAGCATCCGCACCCAGAAGCCGATCAGGGGCAGGTTGAGCCCCAGGAGCATGATATTGCCGATATACATGGAGGCGATCACTCCCCAGAAGAGATCCGGATGCTCCTGGAGCAGGAGGGGTCCCGGCCGGATGCCGTGGATCATCAAGGCAACGAAGATCATGGCGATCGACGCATTCCCGGGGATCCCCAATGTCAGGAGAGGAATAAACGAGGAGGTGGAGGCCGCGTTGTTGGCTGCCTCGGGCGCGGCCACGCCCTCGATCGCCCCGTTGCCGAAACGCTCGGGATGCTTGGAGAGGCGCTTTTCCACGGCATAGGCCGCAAAAGAACTGATGATGGCCCCTCCGCCGGGCAGCACCCCGATGAAAAAGCCGAGGGCGGAGCCCCGCACCACCGAGGCCCAGCACTGCCGCCAGTCTTGACGGGTGGGGAGCAGCCCCTTGAGCGCCGTCTTAAAGATTTCCCGGTTTTCGGGGGCCTCCAGGTTGCACAGGATCTCGGCCAGACCGAAGAGGCCCATGACCATCACCACGAAGTCGACGCCATCCGTCAACCGGCTCACGCCGAAGGTGAACCGCTGGCTTCCGGACACCGGATCGAGGCCGATGGTGCCCAGAAGAAGACCCAGGAGACCCATCATCAGGCCCTTCAGGATCGATTCCTCGGAGAGATAGACCGCCATCATCAGGCCGAGGAGCACAAGACAAAAGTACTCGGGGGGGCCGAATTTCAGCGCAAAGGAGGCGAGGGTCGGGGCCAGGATCGATATCCCCAGGACGGAAAGCGAGCCGGCGATAAAGGAGCCGAGGGCCGAGATGCCCAGGGCCGCTCCGGCCCTTCCATTCCGGGCCATTTTGTAACCATCCAGACACGTCACAACCGAGGCCGCTTCACCGGGGATGTTCAGCAGTATCGAAGTCGTGGAGCCGCCGTACATGGCGCCGTAGAATATGCCCGACAGCATGATCACCGCCGAGACCGGATCCATTTTGAAGGTCACCGGCAGAAGAAGGGCGATCGTTGCGGGAGGACCGAGACCCGGCAGAACGCCGATCGCCGTGCCCAGGATCGCCCCGATCGCGCAGTAGAAGAGGTTCGACGCGGAGAGAGCAACGGCAAATCCGCCGGCAAGATGTTCGAAAAAACCCATGGCTTCCTCTTACCCGAACACCGCCAGCAGCCCGGGGGGCAGGGTCACCCCCAACAGGCGATCGAAGATCAGATAGCTCGCGACCGCCAGGATCAGGCTCATAAGGACGAGCACTCGCGGTTTCGTTTCCAGCACTTTCAGGACCGCGGCCGAAAGGAGCGCGGTGGTGATGAGATATCCCACCGTTTCCATTGTGGCCACGTACAGGACCAACGCCAGGACGACAACGGCGGGTCCTCCCAGCCTGCCGAAGGCGTGGCTCTCGCCCGCCCGTCCGCCCCAGGCCTGGAAGAGGAATACCGCCGAAAGCGCGATCAGAATCACCCCGTCCCAAAACGGGAAGAAGCCGGGCTGCGGCTCGGTGGGCACCCCGATCTGCAGCCTGACGGCGCCGACCGTAAAGCCGATTCCGATGGCCAGGAAACAAAGCCCTGCGACGATTTGTCCCGGTTTCCGCATTCCTCTCACCGCCCGGATCGGTCGATCTATTTCTTCAAGGACTTGCCGAGTTCTCTCTGATTTTCGAACTCTTCCCGCCAGAGCTTGCCGAATTCGTCGGGGCCGAGGTACTGGATTTCATCCCCAAATTGCTTGATCATGCTGATAACCG
>JAPLJX010000041.1:3456-31580 GCA_026388375.1 Deltaproteobacteria bacterium | reverse complement strand
GGATAAGAAAATGAAAAAAATCTTCTCCATCAACAACAAACCTCGGTAACATCTTTTATGAGGCAACGTTATCCAAAATCTCTCCCCCTTCGGTAACATTTTTCAATGAGGCAACTGGCTCCTTCCTCTTTGAGTATCTTTCTTGACGGAGGGAAATGGCTGTGCTAAGTTTCCCCCGGTTTTTGCAGTCAACCCGATTCCGACACGGCAGGTCATGAAAGAACTATCCCATCTCGATGAAAAGGGCCAGGCGCGAATGGTGGATGTAACGGCCAAGGCGCCAACCCTCCGCCGGGCGGTTGCCCGGGGGAAGGTCCGAATGCGTCCGGAGACCGCCGCGCTGATCCAGGAAGGGGGAATCCCGAAGGGGGATGTCTTCGCCACGGCACGAATTGCAGGGATCATGGCGGCGAAGCAGACCGGCGGGCTCATTCCCCTGTGCCATCCGCTCGAACTCACGGGTATCGAGGTCCTCTTTACGTGCGATCCCGCAGCGGGTGAGGTCGCGATCGAGGCGCAGGTCAAAACGGTCGGCAGAACGGGTGTCGAGATGGAGGCCATGACGGCCGTCGGTGTCGCCGCGCTCACGATTTACGACATGTGCAAGGCGGTCGACCGGGAGATGGTCCTCACGGATATTCGGTTGATCGGCAAAGAGGGCGGCAAGAGCGGCGCCTTCGTCAGACGGGAACCATCGGTTTGAACGCGGGTTCGTTCCCGCCGGGAGAGGATATGTCGCAGCACGTCTATAAGATCAGAAGGGCGTTTCTCATTCCCCTCGGCGTCGACGTTTTTCTGCTTTGCGCTCTCTTCGTCATCTCCATGCTGCCGCAAGGTTCCGCAACGGAAAGACTCGTCTTTGCCCTTTTTTTCGTTCCTTCCCTTTATGTTTTTTTCGAATGTCTTCTCCGCCGGGTCACGGTGGATGGGGGAGGGATTGTGATTCGGAAGCTGTTGAGAGAAAAGAGAGTTCTCTGGGAAGGGATCACCCATGTCGGCGGTCTGAGCATACATAATAAGGTCTATCTGCTGCTGACGACCGTCAATGGGTTTTTCATCATCTCCAACGCCTATGAGAGATTTTCCGATCTGGTGGAGGAGATTGTCTCCCGCGTCGATCGCACCAAGGTGGAAGAAGAGGTCCGTCTTCAGGCGGGACATTCTCCGTCGGGGATTGTCCACACCGCTTTGGCGTGGACCGCAGCGGCGTTCATGGTCGGCATCATTCTCATCAAAATGCTGCCTCTTATGGCATGACGGCAAGGATGATGACCTCGTAAAAAAGTCGTTAGCACCCAGCGGGGCGAAAGGAATCCGGTAATTCATGACTCTCAAAAAGCAGCGATCCATGGTTAGCCCGGCAGTTCGGGAGAGGCGGACGACCCCGGCCGCCGTGGCCGAGGAGATTCTGGAGGAGAAACTCGAAGACATTGCCACGATCCTGTGCAAGTCGGAGACGGACAGAAGCCGCCTGTACGATGAGGTGCTGCCGGAACACCTTTCAGAAAAAGATGGTCAAGCTCGGCATCGATCACGATCCGGAATGATGGAAAGGCCGGACGAATGGGGACATGATGCCGCATCGTGTCCCCGTGATCGAAGTGAAGGAGAAACAGTGTCGGAGATGAAACTTCCGGAACCGGTGGCAAGACTCCTGGAGAGAGGCGTTCGGATTCCGAATCCCTTTTCCGTCGATGTCGGCGAAGAGGTGGATCCGGAACGCATTTCAACGAACAGGGTTGTATTGTACACGGGGACGAAGATCTCCGGGGCGAAAACCCTGATCTCATCGGGGGCGAAACTGGGCGGCGAAGCGCCGGTTGCCGTAGCGGATTGCCGTCTCGGCCGGGGGGTGGAGCTCAAGGGGGGCTTTTTCAGCTCTTCCGTATTCCTGGATCAGGCGAACATGGGGTCCGGCGCCCAGGTCCGGGAGGGGTGCCTTCTCGAGGAGGAGGCGAACGGGAGCCATACCGTCGGTATGAAGCAGACCATTCTCTTTCCGTTTGTCACCTTGGGCAGCCTGATCAACTTCTGCGATGCCTTTCTCGCCGGGGGCACCAGCCGCAAGGATCACAGCGAGGTGGGAAGCTCCTACATCCATTTCAACTACACCCCCAACCAAGACAAGGCCACCGCCTCACTGCTGGGTGACGTCCCCCGCGGCGTGATGCTGAGGGAGCCTCCGATCTTTCTCGGGGGGCAGGGAGGACTGGTGGGACCGGCCCGGATCGGTTTCGGGACGGTGATCGCCGCAGGGGAGGTCTGGCGAGGGGATTGCCCCGTGGGAGGCAAATTGCTCCGGGGGGAGGGAAAACAGGCCTCCGCGAAGCCTTTTCATCCGGGACTCTACGGCGACATCCGCCGGCGGGTGACCAACAACATCCTCTATATCGCGAATCTGCTGGCCCTGAAACATTGGTATCTCCATGTGCGCCGTTCCTTCCCCGGCGATCCGGAACTGGGGGGGGCGCTCTATCAGGGGGCGCTGGAGACCCTCGATGCGGCCGTGGCGGAGCGGTTGGCACGTTTTAAGGCCCTGGCGGAAAAGATGGAGAAATCGCTGGAACAGGGCGAAAGGTTCCTGTCAGGGGAGACCCGCGGGGCTATCCTCCGGCAGCAGCGGGAATTCCTGGAACGGTGGCCGGAACTGGAGGCGTGCCTGACGGACCGTCAGGAGGAAGCGGCCGGCCGGGAGGAACGGGACGGATTTCTCGCGAAGCTAACCTCCGTCCGGGAGGTGCAGGGAAACGACTATATCCGGGTGATCCGGTCGCTGGACCGGGGTATCGCTTCTCTCGGAACGTTGTGGCTCCAGCGGGTGGTCGATGCCATCGCTGAGAGGGCGCTCACCCGCGTCCCCTCCTGTCGTGTGTGACGCCGTTACGGGTCGCTTGTGCGGAAACCTGTCGCAATTTACGGGGACATGATGCCGCATCGTGTCCCCGTTGGTGGGAACAGATTTCAAATCTGTCCCCGTGAGAGGACGGGAAAAGGGGAAAAATGTCTGCTGAACACGTCTTGCCGGGACTTTGCCGGAGGATCGTCCGTTTCTTAAGGGAGTGCGAGATCCATGTCGGGCGCAACCCGGAACGGGTTCATGCGCCGGCGCTGATCCTCTTTCCTCATCATCCCGCGATCCTCTGCTGCGGCCTTGCCGGTATCCTGACCCTCCACCGAAAGACGCCGCCGCAGGCGGTGGGCGATGACCTGCCCATTCTCTTTGCCCGTGCGGCGGAAAAGAACCTGCCGGCCCTTCTGCTCGGCACAATTTCGAAAGCGGCGTATCTGGGAGGGATCCCGATCCAGGAGGCGATGGAGCAGGAGCTCCTCCGCATGAAGGGGGAAGAGGCCTTTGAAAAAATATTCTACGATACCGGTGAGTTAAACAGTCTAGCCCTTCTTATTGGAAAAATGAAAGCATTTCTCGCGGTCGAGGAGCGGTTGTTGGAGGAGCGGGCGGGTCGGATTTCGACGGCCGATCTGGAGGCCGTTAACCACGGCCTGGTCGTGATCCGTGATCTCGTCTGGGGGCTCGACAAGGATATCCTGGAGAACGTCGAAAAAATCTGCCGTCTGGCCGGAGCCGAGGGCGTGACTGACGTGGCGCCGGAGGCCCTGCCGAAATACCGGAAAATGAACTTCCTGCTGAATGGCCTTGACCGTCTGGAGGTCCGCGGCCGGGATTCGGCGGGGATTGAGATTTCCTTCGTGGCGGCGGATGCCGTAGCCTTCGGCGGGATCATGACCTCTCTTCGGGGAAAAGGGCTCGGCGATGAGTTGGACCGACGGATGGCGCCCGGGGATCTCGCCAACGGCTCAATTACCTGCTCTCTGGTTGTTGCCGGAGGGGAGGGGACCCGCAGCCAGGCGATCTCCTTTACCTACAAGACCGCCGAGATCATCGGCGAACTGGGACGGAACGTCCGGGAACTGAGGCGCCACATATCGGGAGACCGCCTGTTCCACGCCTTCGCCCGTCTCCCGGTTGCCTTCGAGACCGCCTTCACCCACACCCGCTGGGCCTCCGTCGGATCGATCACGGAAGAAAACTGTCATCCGATCGGGAACTTTACACGGCTCTCAGGGAATACCCCTGCCGCGGCGCGGGAGAAAGATGGTTCCGCCTGCGGGAAGGATTGCAGGACCATCCACGTCGTCTTGAACGGCGACATCGACAACTACCAGACGCTCCGGGAGGCCTTGGATGAGGAATGCGGGCGGATTGCGCCGGAAGTGACGACCGATACGAAGATCATCCCGCTGCAGATCGAAAAATACCTGCGGGCGGGTCATGACATGACCGATGCGTTCAGGCGCGCCGTGAACGATTTTGAAGGGTCCCATGCGATTGCGATGATCAGCAGCGCCGAACCCGGAAAGGTTTTTCTGGCCTTGAGGGGAAGCGGCCAGTCGATCTACGTAGGGATCACCCCCGACCGGTATCTCTTCTCCTCGGAACTCTACGGTCTGGTGGAGGAGACCCCCTTCTTCATCAAGATGGAGGGCGAGCGGCCCTCTCATCCGAACATGCCGTGGCGCACGGGACAGATCTTCATCCTGGATCAGGATGCCCCGGGAGGGGCAGCCGGCATTCGGGGACTCTTCTATGACGGGACGCCGCTTCTGCTCGGTAAAGAGGTGGTGAGGCGGGCGGAGATCACGACAAGGGATATCGATCGCGGCGACTACCCTCACTACTTTCTGAAGGAGATTACCGAATCGACCCTCTCCGTCCGGAAGACCCTGCTCGGTAAATACCGGATCGAGCGGGAAGGGGGTAAGGCGCGCGCCGTCTTCAATCTCGGCCCGAACATCATCCCGGAGAGAATCCGGGATGAGCTCCGCGGAGGGAAGATCCGGCGGATCGTCGTGATCGGTCATGGGACGGCGGCCGTCGCCGGGAGCGCCGTGGCCGACGCGATGGAGCGCTGCCTCAAGGGAAGCGGGATCCGTGTGGAGGCTCGGATCGCCTCCGAACTGAGCGGCTTCTGCCTGGAGCATGGCCTGCAGGAAACCCTGGTCATCCCGATCACCCAGTCGGGAACAACGACGGATACCAACCGTGCCGTGGCGATGGCCGTGGAGCGGGGGGCGAAGATCATCGCGATCGTAAACCGCCGCCAGTCCGATATTACGACAAAGTCCGACGGCGTTTTTTACACCTCCGACGGCCGGGACATCGAAATGGCCGTCGCCTCGACCAAGGCCTTCTATTCCCAGATCGTCGCCGGTCACATCCTGGCCCTTGCTCTGGCCCGGTTACTCTCGACCCTGACCGACGAACGGATCGCAGAGGAACTCCGCCTGCTCGAACAGGCGCCGGAACTGATGGAGAAGGTCCTCGCGCGGAAGGAGCAAATCCGCGGCGCCGTAGAAAAACTGGTGAAACAGAAACGTTACTGGGCGGTTGTCGGAAGCGGACCGAACAAGGCGGCGGCCGATGAGATCCGGATCAAGCTGAGTGAGCTTTGCTACATGACGATCTCTGCCGATGTGGTGGAGAACAAGAAACATATCGATCTTTCCGCCGAACCGCTGATCATCGTCTGCGCGTCGGGAAGTCCGGAAACGGTCACGGGGGACATTTTGAAGGACGTTGCGATCTTCAAGGCCCACAAGTCCGCGGTGGTCATTTTTGCCGACGAGGGAGAGGAGCGCTTCAACGCGATCGCCGATGCCGTGATCCCCATACCCCGCGCTCTGCTGCCGCTTTCCGTGATCCTGAACACGGTGGCGGGCCACCTCTTCGGCTATTACGCCGCGTGCAGCATCGACGCCGACGCACTCTTCCTCCGTGCGTTCAAGAGCCACCTCAATGGGATCATGGTCGAACATGCGAAGCGGAACCTCTCCGTCGATGAGTGCCTTGCCGACGGCCGTCTGCGGCGCCTTGTGAACGATTTCACGCACCATTTCCAGCAAAGAAAAAATCAGGGCGATTTTTCCGAGGCCGGCGTGCGGACGATCTCTGACCTGGTCCTGCTGTTGAAATACGCGGCCGGGAAACTGCCGCTCGACGACTTCCGGCATGATTTCCCCGGGGAGGCGGAGCCGGCGTCGCCCATCGATCTGTTGGACATTACGCTCGGTCATGCGGTGGATGAGCTCTCGCGCCCGATCGATGCGATCCGACACCAGGCCAAGACGGTGACGGTGGGGACGAGCCGGAAGGAGGCGCCGCTCGGAGGCCTCCTCTTCGATCTTCTTCCGGCACTCGCGTTCTCCACCCGTTCACTTCTCAGCACGAACGTTCTGGCCCTCGGCCGGATGCAGAAGGCGGTAATCGCCGTCAACGGCTACACCCTCTATGCGGTGAATCACATGGATGCCGAGGGGAAACCGGGGGACGACGCGACGATCGAGATCCGGAAGCGGGGCGGTGTTTCCCTGGGGATGCATTCCCGGGTCGAAAAATCGGGACACCTGATGGGAACCAAGAAGGGGATCGTCTCTTCCGGGCGGATCTACGTGGGACAGGGCAAATCGGACGGCGCCTCCGTCGTGATCATCCCGCTGCTCGGGGAGAGAGAACAGGTCCGGCATCTCCTGCTGATCCATGTGACGTTTAACGAGGCGCTCTCGGTACAAGAGCGGAAAGATCTCCTGGGCGAGCGGGTCAACGATATCCGGGATCTCATCCAGGAATTCAACCTGGCGTGGGACGACCGTTGTCTCGGGGAGATCCCCCTCGGCGTTCTTCTGGGCGAACCGGTCGAGGTGATCGCCGGACAGATCCGAAGGGGTGGGGACAGAGGAGTGAGGAGTGAGGAGTGAGGAGTAAACCCTCACCCCTCACTCCTCACTCCGGACGGCGACAGGCCGACCGGTGTGAAAATGAATAAGGAGCAACCATGAAGACGAAATTCATATTTGTGACGGGCGGCGTTCTCTCCTCCCTCGGCAAGGGGTTGGCGGCGGCGTCCATCGCTGCCATTCTGGAGTGCCGAGGCCTCCGGGTGACCAACCAGAAGCTTGACCCGTACATCAACGTCGATCCGGGGACGATGAGCCCCTTCCAGCACGGCGAGGTGTTCGTGACCGACGACGGCGCGGAGACCGACCTCGACCTCGGCCACTACGAGCGCTTTACCGGTACCCGGATGGGCAAGGGGAACAACCTCACGACGGGGCAGGTCTATTTCTCGGTGATTACCAAGGAGCGGCGGGGCGACTACCTGGGAAAGACCGTTCAGGTGATCCCCCACATCACGAACGAGATCAAGGATTACATCAAAAAGACCGCCGACGGCTTCGACGTGGCGATCGTCGAGATCGGCGGCACCGTGGGCGACATCGAGAGCCTTCCCTTCCTCGAGGCGATCCGCCAGTTCCGCAACGAGGTCGGGCGGGAGAACGCGATCTTCATCCACCTGACCTGGGTCCCGTTCATCAAGACGGCGGGCGAGGTCAAGACGAAACCGACGCAGCACAGCGTCAAGGCCCTCCGGGAGATCGGCATCCAGCCGGACATCCTTCTCTGCCGGACGGAGAATTTCCTCTCCGACGCGATCAAGGCCAAGATTGCCCTCTTCTGCAATGTGGAGGTGGCGGCGGTCTTCACCGCCAAGGACGTGGCCTGCATCTACGAGGTTCCGCTGATCTTTCACCGTGAGGGGGTGGATCAGAAGATCGTGGACCTCCTGAACATCTGGACCGGCCGGCCCCACCTCGGGGCGTGGGAAAACGTGGTCGAACGGTCTCTCCACCCCGCCCATGAGGTGACGATCGCGATTGTGGGAAAATACGTCAATCTGACCGACTCTTACAAGAGCCTGAATGAGGCCCTCTACCATGGCGGGATCGCCAATGACTGTCGTGTGAACCTCCGCTTCGTCGACTCCGAGAAGATCGAGAAAGAGGGCCCGGGAAAGGCGCTGGAGGGCGCCGACGGGGTCCTCGTCCCCGGCGGATTCGGAAACCGGGGGATCGAAGGGATGATCACCGCCATCGAACAGGCCCGAACCCGGGGAATCCCCTTCTTCGGGATCTGTCTCGGAATGCAGATGGCCGTCGTGGAATATGCGAGGAACGTCTGCGGTCTGGCCGGGGCGAACAGCTCCGAGTTCGATGAGGCTACCCCTTATCCTGTGATCGATCTTCTGCCCGGGCAGAAGCAGATCACCGAAAAGGGGGCGTCGATGCGCCTCGGGGCCTACCCCTGCGTCCTCGAGAAGGATTCCTTCGCCTGCACCGCTTACGGGGAGAACGAGATCGGCGAGCGTCACCGTCACCGCTATGAATTCAACAATACATTCAAGGATGCGCTCGTTGAAAAGGGGCTCCGGATCACGGGCGCCTCGCCCGACGGATCTCTTGCCGAGATCGTCGAGATCGAGGGGCATTCCTGGTTTCTCGGCTGCCAGTTCCATCCCGAGTTCAAATCTCGACCGACAAGCCCCCATCCGCTCTTCAGCCATTTCATCCGGGCGGCCCTCCAGGGAAAGGTGAAATGAGATTGGTGAATGATGCTGATCATCTTAAGCGGCAGATGAACACGGCGGATAATATGCCCGCGGTCCTGCTGATCGCGACCTTTGATACCAAGGCCGAGGAGGCCTTGTACCTCCAGCGGAAAATGGAGTCCCTGGGATGCAGGGTGCTCTCCATGGACACCGGGATTCTTGGGGAAAGCGGGACGGTAACCGATATCAACCGCCACCAGGTTGCGAAAGCGGGAGGATCATCGATCCGGGAGATGGTCGCCTCCGGGGACAAGGGAAAGTGCATCGATGCCATGCGGAGGGGGGCCTGCGTACTGTCGCGGAAGCTTTACGACGCGGGGGAGTTCCAGGGCGTCATTTCGATCGGCGGCGCGCAGGGGACCGATATCGGGACCGCGGCGATGCGAGGGCTTCCGTTCGGCGTTCCGAAATTCATGGTTTCCACCGTCGCCTCCGGCAGGGCGACGTTCGGGCCGTTTGTGGGGACGAAGGACATCATCATGATGCACTCCGTGGCCGACATCCAGGGCGTCAATTTTATGACCCGGCGGGTGTTCGACAATGCGGCGGCGGCGGTCTGCGGCATGGTCAGGAACGCTGCGGAGCGGAGTGATCAGCCTTCTTCCCGAATCCCTGTGGCCCTTTCGATGCTCGGCACCGTTACGCAGGGGGCGATGAGGGCGAAGAGACTTCTATCGGAAAGGGGATACGACGCCATCGCGTTTCATCAGAACGGGACGGGCGGGATCGCCATGGAGGAGATGATCCGCGAGGGGATTTTCAAAGGCGTACTCGATCTCAATCTCCACGAACTGGGAGATTCCGTGGCGAAAGGCCTTCATGCCTCGATCCGGGATTGCCGACTCACATCGGCAGGGGCGCTCGGGATCCCGCAGGTTGTCGTGCCGGGAAGCATCAATTATGCAGTCATGGGGCCCGTTGAAACGCTTTCACCGGAAATCTTGAAAAGGAAATATATTGTACACAATTCCCAACTGACCCTGGTGAGGCTTTCCAGGGAAGAGCTTCAAAGGACGGCGATGATTATGGCGGACCGGCTCAACATGGCCAAGGGACCGACCCACGTTTTCATCCCGCTCAGGGGTTTTTCATATCCCGACCATCCGGGGCGGGGACACTGGGATCCCGAAGACAACGGGTTGTTTATCCGCACATTGAAATCGCGTCTTTCTTCTTCGATACCGTATAACGAAATCGACCGGCACATCAACGACGATGCGTTCATCGATACTGTGGTGGATGCACTCGTGCGATTTATGAATCCATAGGAGGCTTGCATGGCAGCGAAAAAAAAGGAACTCTCCGGCGTCCTGACCCCGATGGTTACCCCTTTCAAGAATGACAGGGTGTGGTTTCAAGGTCTCATCGACAATGTGGAAAAGATGAACGGGACCGGCCTGACGGGGTATTTTGTTCTCGGAACAAACGGGGAATACAAGTCCCTTTCCGTCGAAGAACGTTTCAAGGTATTGGGAACGGTCGTCAGGCACAGGGCGAAAGACAAGGTTGTGATGGCAGGGATGGGTTTTGAAAGCACAAAAGAGACCATCGATATGACCTTGAGGGCGGCGGATGAAGGCGCCGATATGGTCAGCCTCCTCATGCCCCATTTTTTTGCGAAAAAGATGACCCCGGATCTGCTTGCGGGGTATATCGCCGATGTGGCGGATGCCTCTCCGGTTCCGGTGCTGCTGTACAACAACCCTTCGGTCGCGGCGGGCGTCACGATCAGAGCCGATCTGATCCATCTCGTGAAAGACCATCCGAATGTGATCGGTATCAAGGACAGCTCGAGCGAAACCTACCGGCAGAACCTTGAGGCGGCAAAGGGAAAGATGTTCGTTCTTGCGGGCACCGCGAATTATTTTCTGGATCTGCTGCGGTCCGGCGGGACCGGCGGGGTGCTTTCGCTCGCGAACGTTTTTCCCGACGCCTGTGCGGAGCTGTATATCCTGTTCACGGAGGGCAAAACGTCGGAGGCGGAAGAGCTGAATGCATCTCTGATCGCATTGAACAAGGAGGTATCTGGTTCGTTTGGCGTCGCCGGCGTCAAGGCGGCGATGGATCTCTGCGGGTTTTGCGGAGGCTTTCCGAGAAAGCCGCTTCTCCCGCTGAATGCTGAGCAGTTGGAAACGCTGAAGAACTCCATCGGCAAAAGCAAATTATCCCGGCAGGGTTAGAATAAGACAACGGAGGAGCGAATGGAGAGACTGAACGATCGCGTGGCCATGGTCACCGGTTCGGGACAGGGAATGGGGCTTGCGATAGCCCATGCTTGCGCACGTGAAGGGGCGAAAATCGTCATTGCCGATATTCATCATCAAACCATCGAAGTGGCTGTCGAAGAGATCAAAGAGAGAGATCGTGCGGACGCCATCGGGATCAAGATGGACGTTACGAACAAAGCCGAGGTCGAAAAAGGTGTAAAACAGGTTCTGGATACCTGGGGACGGATCGATCTCTTGGTGAACAACGCCGGTGGTGCGCTGAACGCACCGCACAAGCTCGAAGAGATTGAAGAGAGGCATTGGGACCTGGTGGTGAACGTCAATCTGAAGGGCGCGTTTTTCTGCTGCCAGCAGGTGATCCCGGCGATGGTGAAGCAGGGCAGGGGCGCCATCGTGAACATGTCCGCACTGGCCGGCCACTGGCGGGCGTCGCTTGCCGGAGTTCAATATACGGCGGCCAAAGCCGGCATCGAGGGCTTGACCCGACAGCTTGCCTACGATTTCGGTCCGCTGGGAATCCGCGTCAATGCGATCGCGCCCACGGTCACCATGACCGGCGACCGAATACAGGGCCTCTGGGACGCAAAAGGAGAGGAAGAGAAGCAGAGGGTATTGGCTCAGATCCCGCTGCGAAGGCTCAGCACGATGCAGGAAATTGCCGCCGGGGTCGTTTTTCTTGCGTCCGATGAATCGAGTTATATCACCGGGATTACCCTGGATGTATGCGGCGGTCGTTATCTGAGATAGATTGATACCTTTGAAAATCGATCCCTCCGCGCGCTGGATATTTTTCGGGGTGCCCCGAAAAATCTCCAATGCGCGCGGGGACATGTTCCGGAAGCCCGAAGGGATCGGAACGTGTCCCCAGAACACGATTTTCAAGTTGTGAAAAGGGTTCAAATCAGGAATGGGGCATGACAACAACCATGAAGGTTCTTCTTCCACAGCCGATTGAAGCCGAGGCGATCCGCGTTCTTGAAAAAAACGGTGTGCATTGGATTACGGCCGGCGAGCCGAAGTCGGAAATCGTGGGACCTCTGATGAAAGGGGTGCAGGCGATCGTCCTTCGGACAGGCATCCGGATTACGCGTGAACTTCTTTCGTATCCGAACGATCTGATGACGATTTCGCGCACCGGAGCCGGGGTGGACAACGTGGATCTGACGGCCGCGACCGAAAAAGGAATCATCGTGACCTCCAGCATCGGCGTCAATACCACATCGGTAGCCGAACACGCCCTGGCACTGATACTGGCGCTTTTCAAGCAGTTGTTTTTGATGGATGGCGAGGTGCGGAAGGGGAATTTTTCGATACGTTACCAGAATTGTCCGAGGGATCTGCGCGAAAAGACGATCGGGATCGTGGGATTCGGGCGGATCGGTTCGTTGATTGCGCGGGCCTGCAACACGGCTTTCGCGATGAAGGTCCTGGCGTATGATGTTTTCCTGAGCGATCAGCAGAAGGCAATCGATCAGGATTGGGTAACCTTTACCGACTTGCCGGACCTCTACAACCATTCCGACGTCATTTCGATCCATACGCCGCTTACCCAGGATACCGAAAGGATGTTCGACCGGGCGTTTTTTTCCGGAATGAAAAGGACGGCCCTGATCATCAATACGTCGCGGGGAGGCGTCATCAACGAACCGGATCTCATCCGGGCTTTACGGGAAGGGGTCATTGCGGGCGCGGGGCTGGATGTATTTGAACATGAACCGATTCAACCCGGGAATGAGCTGCTTTCGATGAAGAATGTGATTCTCACGCCCCATACGGCGGCGCTGACCGAAGAGTGCGTGAATCGGATGGCCGTTGCGGGGGCCGAGAGGGTGGTCGATCTGTTCAACGGTTTCATCCCCGAAAACGTGGCCAATCCGGAGGTCCTTTCGCTTGCGAGGTGGAAATACCTACGGGAGAAATAGCGTGAATGAACTTTTTAAGAAAGGACGTGAGACCTTGGGACGGGAAGTGAGACTGATTCAGGGCAATCAGGCGATGTCGGAAGGCGCCATCTATGCGGGGGCCAGATTTTTTGCCGGTTATCCGATCACGCCCTCTTCGGAAATCGCGGAGGATTGCTCGAAAGTCATGCTGAAGGTGGGCGGCGTCTACATGCAGATGGAGGATGAGATCGCGAGCATCGCCGCGGTGATCGGGGCCTCTCTGGCCGGAGCGAAGGCGTTTACGGCGACGAGCGGGCCGGGGTTTTCGCTGATGCAGGAGAATCTGGGCGTTGCCGTCATGGGAGAAGTTCCCTGTGTCGTGATCAATGTTCAGCGTCGCGGACCCAGCACCGGCCTCTCCACAAAGCCGGCTCAGGGTGACATCATGCAGCTCCGATGGGGTCGGCATGGCGACCAGAGCGTGATCGCCCTCTGTCCTGCGACGGTAAGCGAATGTTTCGCCATGACGGTCACCGCCTTTAATTTTGCGGAAAAATTCCGCGTTCCCGTGATCGTCGCCCCCGACGAGATTGTGGCCCATATGCGTGAAACCTTTTCACTTCCCGAGCCCGGTGAGGTCGAGGTGATCGACCGGAAGAAACCTTCCGGTTCCCCGAAGGATTACAAACCTTTCGTGGCGGACGCCGATGGTGTGGCGCCGCTGGCGGCCTACGGAAGCGAATACGTTTTCCATGTGTCGAGTTCGATGCACGGTCCGGACGGTTACAGCAACAACGATCCCGCCAATGCCGCGTGGCGGGTGGCGCAACTGCACCGGAAGATCGAAATGCACCGGGACGAGATCGTCATCACCAAGAATTTCGCCACGGAGGATGCGGACGTTCTGATGATTGCCTTCGGGGCGACCACCCGCGCCAGCCGGGCCGCGGCGTTGGAGCTCCGGAAGCAGGGAATCAAGGCCGGCGTCCTGCAACTGATCACCCTCTGGCCGTTTGCGGACAGGGAGGTGGCGACCCTGGCGGACAAAGTGAAAACCGTGATCGTGCCGGAGATGAACTACAGCGGTCAGGTGGCCGGAGAGGTTCAGCGGGTCCTGGGAAGCGGGGCGGATATCCGGAGGGTCAACAGTTACAACGGAGAGGTCATCACGCCGCAGGAGATTCGGAGGGTCATCTCGTAAAAAAGTCCATGCGGATTCATTGGAACAGGGGGTTATCGTGTCACATGCGACAGGCGTTAGATATCTGAAAGAGGGGATGTTGCCGCACATGTGGTGCTCCGGCTGCGGGATCGGCGTCATGCTGGGGGCCATGCTGCGGGCATTCGAGGAACTGGGTTACCGAAACGCCGATACCGTTGTCGTGACGGGGATCGGCTGCACCGGGAAGGCGGATGACTACCTGGTGACCCATGCCCTTCACACGACGCACGGCCGCGCCCTGGCTTATGCCACGGGGATCAAGGCCTTCAATCCGAAGCTTCATGTGGTCGTTCTGATGGGGGATGGGGACAGTGTGACCATCGGCGGGAATCACTTCATTCATGCCGCGAGACGGAATATCGATCTGACGGCCATCATCATCAACAACTTCAATTACGGAATGACGGGGGGGCAGGTCTCCGCCACCACGCCGGGCGGCAGGTATACCAGCACCACCTCTTGGGGAAACCCGGAGCGCGACTTCGACATCTGCGCACTCGCGGAAGTCGCGGGCGCCAATTATGTGGCCAGAGAGACGCCTTACCACGGCTGGGAAATGAAGGAGCTGATCAAGGAGGCCCTGAACAAGAAAGGATTTTCGCTCGTGGAGGTTTTCAGCCCCTGCCCCACCCATTTCGGCAAGAACAACGAAATGAGGCAGACCCGGGAAATGCTCGACTGGTTGAAAGAAAAGGGGTTGCCCGTGGAGCAGTACAGAAAATTAAGCGTGGCGGAGCAGGAGAACCATTTCGCCATCGGTAAACTGGTGGACCGGGATGCCACGGATTTCAATACGAGATATGAGGAGATCAGGGCGAGGGCAACGGCTCTATAAGGAAGGGGCGGAGCGAAATGATGGGAAAGAAAGAGAGATATGAGATCATTCTGGCCGGATCCGGCGGTCAGGGCCTGGTGCTTGCCGGCATCATGCTGGGCGAAGCCGCGGTTCTGGAAGGCAGGAATGTGGTCCAGACCCAGTCCTATGGCATTGCCAGCCGCGGCGGCCTCTCCCTGGCGGAGGTGATTATCGATCGGGAGGAGATCATTTATCAGCAGGTGCAGGAACCAGACATCATCCTGGCGCTGACGGAAGAGGCCCTCGAAAAGTATGCGGCCCTGGCGGAAAAAGGGGTCCGCATTTTCTATGATACGACGCTGGCGAAACCCAGAGCGGGGGAAAACCTGACCGGTTATCCCTTCACGAAAATCGCCAGCGATCTTGGGAATGTGGCGTCCGTCAACATCCTTTCTCTGGGGGCGATGACCGCCGCGGTCCCGATGGTGAAGACGGAAAGCCTGGCCGGCGTGATCCGGAAGCGTTTCCAGGGGAAGGCCCTGGAGATGAATCTGGAGGCGCTGCGGAAGGGCGTGGAACTGATCTGAATTGTTTTGAAAGGAGAGCAAGAAAACGTGGGAGCGATGAAGTGCAGCAAGCCGACTACAGCCCCCTGCCAGGAAGCCTGTCCGGCAGGTATTGATGTCCCCCGGTATATCCGGCATATCCGAGACGGCCATTTTGAAAAAGCGCTGGCCGTGATCCGGGAGCGGATACCGTTTCCCTTTGTCTGCGGATATGCCTGCGTCCATCCCTGCGAGGCAAAATGTGCAAGGATCCAGTTTGATGAAGCCATCGCCATCCGAATGCTCAAGAGGGTTGCCGCGGAGAAGGGGGGGCGGAAACCGGCGAAGATTGCCAAACGGCCTCCCACGGGAAAGAAGATCGCCGTCATCGGTTCCGGCCCCTGCGGCCTGACGGCTGCCCACTATCTGAACGTTCTGGGTCATCGGGTAACGGTATATGAAGCCCTCCATCTGCCCGGCGGCATGCTGCGCTACGGCATTCCCGAGTATCGCCTTCCCGAGAATATCGTGGATCGGGAGATCGGGTTGATTCGGGACAGCGGCGTCGAGATGATCGCGGGCACGCCGGTCTCCTCGGCGGAAGCCTTGAAAGAGAAGGGGTATGATGCGGTTCTGGTGGCGACGGGCGCCTGGAAGCCGACCCGGATGGGAATCCCGGGCGAGGATTCACCGAATATCATCGACGGCCTCTCTTTTCTGAAGCAGGTCAACGAAGGGAAAAGCCCGGCCATCGGCCGAAAGGTGATCGTGGTGGGGGGCGGCAATACGGCCGTCGATGCAAGCCGGGCCGCGATCCGCCTCGGTGCGGAGGTGGTCCAGATCTATCGCAGAACCTTCTCCGAAATGCCGGCAAACAGCGAAGAGGTGATCGAGGCCGTTGAGGAAGGCGTACGAGTCGAGTATCTGACGACGCCGGCGAGTATCGGGCAGGGTCGGGTGACCTGCATCCGGATGCGGCTGGGGGATGCGGATGCGAGCGGCAGACGGGCGCCGATTCCGATCGCCGGCAGCGAGTATCGCTTGGGCTTTGACACGCTGATCGCGGCGATCGGTCAGTCTGCGGATGCCGCTTCCGTAAATCTGGAAGGACGGAAAGATGGGACGGTTTGCGCGGAGCAGGGCAGTCTGGCTACGTTGAAGAGGGGGATCTTTGCCGGGGGGGATGCCGTAATGGGTCCCTCGACCATCATCGAGGCCATCGCGCAGGGGAGACTGGCCTGCGTATCCATGGACCGGTTTTTGGGAGGCGCGGGGGTCATCCCGGAGACGCTGTCGGAAGAGATGATGATGGAGCCTCCCGAGACGGTGCCGCGAGGCGCCGAGCGGCCGGAGAGCCGAAAGATTGCATTGAAGCGGCGGCGAGCAACCTTCGATTTGGTGGAACGGGCCTATCCGGGCAAAGCGGCGGCGGCGGAGGCATCGCGCTGTCTGTGCTGTGACCTCCGCGACTTCGATGTGGTCGTCAACGATCTGATCTGCAAGGACTGCGGTTACTGCCGGGAGGTTTGCGGCTTCGATATCTTCAAGCAATCCGAGGATTTCAATCCCAGCGGTTACAAACCGGCGGTTGCCGTGAATACGGATCAATGCGTGGGTTGCCTGCGATGCCTCTATATCTGCCCTGATTTTGCCATTACGATCCGGGAGCGGAAATCCTAAAGAGGGCTGATTCCATCAATTCAAGCTTGACAAGTAATTTTAGTCGTATTAGTGTCCGCCATACCCAGATTCAAACCGGCCCTAACTGAGCATTTGTGAAAGGAGATGATCATGAGAGTGAAATCGACCTTAGTGGCGGTCGCCTTTGCGGCCATCCTGTCCGTTCCCCCGATGGCAACCGCGCAGCAGGTGACCCTGATGACCGGCCCCCAGGGCGGCGTGTGGGTGCCGCTCGGCGGTGCGTTGAAAGGGATGTGGGAGAAGGCGGTCCCCGGCCTGCAGGTGCAGATGCTGCCCGGCGCCGGAATCGCCAACGTCCGCGGCATCGACGAAGGCAAGGCGCAGATCGGCTTCGGCAACACCATCACGACGGTGGACGGGCTGGCCGGAAGGCCGCCGTTCCCGAAGAAGGTCACCAAGGTATGCCAGGTCGCCAACCTCTATCCGCAGTATTTCCAGGTAGTTGTTCCCGTCGATGCAAACATCAACAGTATCGCCGACCTGAAGGGCAAGGTGATGGTCACCCAGCCGAAGGGCAACACCGCGGAGCTCATCAACATCCATATATTGCAGGTCCACGGCATGACCTACAATTCGCTGGCGAAAGTGAATTTTATCAACTCCTACACCGATGCCGTGGAGATGATGAAGGACGGCCACGCGAAGGTGTTTACGCTGGGGACAGCGATTCCAGCCTCGGCGGTGATGGACCTGGCCAGCGCCCGCGACATCAAGCTGATCGGCATCGACGCCAAGGAACTGGCCGACATGAAGAAGATCAACCCGGGCTACTCCAAGCTCACCATCAAGGCGGGGACCTATCCGAAGCAGGACAGGGACGTCGATGTGATCGGCTACGCCACCCATATCGTCGCCTCCTGTGACCTGCCGGAAGACATGGTCTATAAGATGACAAAGGCGATGGCGGCCAATGTCAGCGACATGGCGGCATCGAACAAGTCGATCTCCGGCTTGACGCCGAAGATCATGGCCGAGGATATCGGCGTTCCTCTCCACAAGGGCGCCCTGAAGTTCTACAAGGAAGCGGGGGCTCTGTAGGCGCAGGGTTACCCGGCAACCCGCAGTATTGTCGCGGGGCGGCCTTAAGCCGCCCCGTTTTGCATCCGAAGTTGTCGTCTCGCAGAGGAGTCGCTCATGTCGGAAGTAATCCCGGTCATATCCGAAGAAGTCCCGGCAACCCCGCCCAAGACCCGTGTGCTCAAGTGGACCGTTTCGATCATCGCGGTCGCCATGTCGCTGTATCACATGTACATCGCCGGGTTCGGACCGCCCGAGGCGATGATCTTCCGCGGCACGCACCTTCTGTTTACGCTCACCCTGGTGTTCCTGCTGTACCCGCTCAAGCCCGATGGCGGCACCGGTTGGCGCGTGTTTGACATGGTCCTGCTCCTCGCTTCGTGGGCCTTCATCCTGCACATCTTTCTCAATTACGAGTACGTTACCTACCGCACCATCTACATCGACGACCTGACGACCCTCGACAAAGTCTACGCGGTGATATCGGTGTTGATCGTCCTCGAGGCGACACGGCGCGTTCTCGGCTGGGCGCTGCCGATCACCGCTTTCGTGTTCATAGCCTATGCTGTATTCCTCACCAACGTGAAGCTGCCGATCCTGATGGAGCAGACGTATCTCTCCCTCGAGGGGATCTTCGGCCCGACGCTGGGGGTGTCGGCCTCCTACGTGATGATGTTCGTGCTGTTCGGCGCGTTCATGGAGCGGAGCGGAACCGGAAGGCTTTTCATGGACTTTGCCCTCGCGATCACCGGCCATACCGCCGGAGGTCCGGGCAAGGTTTCGGTGATCAGCTCGGCCCTGTTCGGAACGGTGTCGGGCAGCGCCGTCGCCAATGTGATGGTCGATGGGCCGATCACGATCCCATTGATGAAGAAAACCGGTTTTAGTCCGCCGTTCGCCGCGGCGGTCGAAGCAGTCGCCTCGACCGGCGGCCAGATCATGCCGCCGGTGATGGGCGCGGCCGCATTCGTGATGGCCGAGTTCCTGGCAGTGAGCTACTTCCAGGTGACGCTGTGGGCGGCTATCCCGTCGATCCTGTACTACGTCGCGGTGTTTTTCTCGGTCCACTTCAAAGCAAAGCGCGTGGGTCTGCTGGGCGTACCGAAATCCGAGCTGCCACGCCTCGGGGTGGTGATGCGCGAGCGTGGTCACCTGTTCATGCCCATTGTCGTTGTCTTCGTCATGCTGGTCTCAGGCTACAGCGCCCCGCTGTGCGCGCTTGCCGGCACTCTCACCTGCCTCCCGATGGCCCTTGTCCGAAAGATAACGCGCCGGGACATCTCCTGGAAATCGGTAATCGAAGCGCTTGAGGACGGGGCGCGGAACACCCTCCTGGTGGCGATGGCTTGCACCTGCGCCGGGATCGTGATCGGCTGTGTGACCCTTACGGGCCTGGGCATCAGCTTTACCCAGTTCGTGGTAGGGCTTGCCCGCGAAATGCTTCCCCTTGCGCTCTTGCTCACCGCGATCGCCGGCATCGTCCTCGGCATGGGGATGCCGACCACCCCCGCCTACATCGTCATGGTCTCGCTTCTCGTTCCGGCGTTGATAAAACTCGGCGCCATCGCGCCGGCCGCACATATGTTCGCGTTCTATTTTGCGATCCTCTCGGCGATCACGCCGCCGGTGGCGCTCGCCGTTTTTGCCGCGGCCAGCCTTGCCAAAACCGACCTTTGGAAAGCGGGTTGGGAAGCGGTGCGCATCGGCGCCGCCGGCTTCATCGTACCGTTCATGTTCGTGTACGAGCCGTCGATGCTGATGATCGGCGACTGGCAGGACGTCGCTTCCTCGTTCATCACCGCCACGATCGGCACCATTCTTCTCGCTGCTTCGCTGCAGGGCTACCTGATCCGATCGGCAACGATGTGGCAGCGGGCGGTCCTGTTCGTTGCGGCGCTTTGTCTGATCAAGCCGGGCTGGATCAGCGACCTCGTCGGCGTCGCCCTGCTGGCGGCGGTGTTTGCCGTCCAATATCTTGCGAAAATGAGAGAGATCAAGCATGAAACAGTTTGAGGTCCTTATCATCGGCTCGGGGGTCATGGGACGGGGCATCGCCAAAAGCTTTGTCTCGGCCGGGATCCCCACCGCCATTCTCTCGCGCAACGCGGCGAACGTTACCCCCGGCGTCGACGAACGCGTCGCGCTAATTGAAAAGCTGCCGCAGGATGCGCCCGGGCTGATCATCGAGGCGGTGCCCGAAAAGATGGCGCTGAAGCTCCAATGCTATGCCGCCATCGAAGCCGCTTATGCGGGAAAGCCGGTGCTTGCCTCCAACACCTCGACGCTGGATCTCGAGGAGCTGGCGCGGCCGCTTCAACACCCCGATCGCTTTCTTGCCATCCATTACTTCATGCCTGCGGATGTCAACGCCGTTGTCGAGGTGGCGCCGGTGAAGGCGACATCGACGGCGGCGACAAACGCGGCGGTCCGGTGGATCGAGGCCAGCGGCAAAAGCGTGATGCTCCTGAAGCGCGCCGTGCCGGGGCTGTTGATCAACCGCCTGCAGCATGCCATATTGCATGAAGCCTATCACCTGATGGACGAAGGCGTTGTGACGGCGGAGGAGATCGACCGCTGTGCCCGCGAGATTCTCGCCCCGCGCATCTGCATCACCGGCCTGATCGAGCAAAAGGACATCAGCGGTCTCGATACCCATGCCCTGGCACAGCAGGCGCTGGTGCCGCTCCTGCACCACGGCGACAAGCCGGGGCGCAAGCTGCAGGAACTTTACGCGGCCGGGCGCCTCGGCATCAAGAGCGGCAAGGGTTTTTACGACTGGAGCGGGAAGGATCCGGCCAAAGTAAAGGCCGAGGCCGCCCGTAAACTCGAAGATCTGCTCGCTTATCTGAAGGAGCACCGGTAAGCGGTTGGGGAGAACCATCGGAGGCCCGGCATGAACCATGACAAAATTATCCTATCGGTAGCCACGACCGGCAGTTGGCCGACCAAGGTGCAAAACCCTGCTTTACCGGTCACGCCCGAGGAGATTGCCCAGGCGGCGGTGGAGAGCTGGCGCGAAGGAGCGGCCGTCGTCCACGTCCACGTGCGCGACGAAGCGGGAAAGATGAGCTGCGATTTGTCGCGGTTTATGCGGGTCCGGGAACTGATCCGCGGCCAGGGATGCGATATTCTGATCAATTTCAGCACCAGCGGCGGGGCCGGCCGCGTGGGCGAGGAAGAACGGTTCAACAGCCTGGCTGCCGGGCCGGAATTGGCGTCGCTGGACGCGGGCTCCATGAACTTCAATGATCGCATCTTTCTGAATCCTCCGGACTTTCTGGAGGAACTGGCCCGGCGAATGCTGGCGGCCCATGTCAAACCGGAAATTGAGGTCTTTGACAGCGGCATGATCGGCAATGCGCTGGCCTTGCAGCAGAAAGGCCTGCTTCCATTGCCGCTGTGGTGGCAGTTCGTCCTGGGGGTGAAGGGAGGGACCCCGGCCACGGCGCGTTCCCTGCTCCACCTGGTCGACAGCCTGCCCGCAGGGTCGCTGTGGTCGGTGTGCGCGGTGGGGGGGCGGCAGTTGTCGATGAACGTGCTGGCCATCGCGATGGGCGGACACGCCCGCACAGGTCTGGAGGACAACCTCTATTACCGGCGGGGCGAATTGGCCCGAAGCAACGCCCAATTGGTGGCCCGTCTGACCCGTATTGCCCGCGAGTGCGGTCGCGAACCGGCCACCCCCGCCGAGGCGAGGGAGATGCTCGGGCTGGCGCAAACGGGAATCTAAGGGGCCATCCATAAAAGCCCCGGCCCCGGAAAGATGGTTCCGGGGCCGAGGCGTCCTGAGAAATCGGATGATCCGCGGTTCCGCTCTTCTCTTGGTTACGTCTCGGGGAACGGGATCGCCAGCTCCCGGCCAAGGGCGATGAAGTCCTTGACCACTTGCTCGGGAATCGGGATGCCCTTCGCAAGGCGTTCGGCCTTCATGTCGAACTCGATCTCGCCGGGAACGTAGATGCGCTTCACGCCCTCGGCCCTGGTCGACCCCTTGATCTCCTGAAGCGCCTTGTCGATGGTTGCCGTGAACTCCGGCAGGTCCATGAAACTCTCGACATTCACGGCCGCGAAAACGCTTCCGACGTCGGTCGGGTCGATCATGTTGTCCGCCAGAAAGCCGGGAAAGTGGGTCCCGTAGTTCGATCCGGTCAGCACCACGCCGCAGAGAAAGTCCACCGCCAGCGCGATGCCGTAGCCCTTGTAGCCGCCGATGGGGGCGAGAAGCCCCTTCATGGCAGTGTGCGGGTCCGTGGTGGGGATGCCGCGATGGTCGAAGGCCCAGCCCGGCGCCAGGGGTTTGTCCTGCTTGGCGTGGAGCACGATCCGGCCGCGGGCCACCACGGTTGTGGCCAGATCCAGGACCACCGGCAGCTCCCGGCCGGCGGGGATGGCGATCGCGAAGGGGTTGGTGCCGAACATCGCCGTGCAGCCCCCCGTGGGGGCGACGGCGGCAGGGGCGTTGGTCGAGCTGAAGCCGATCATGCCGTGCGTCAGGGCTGCCATGGCCCAGTAGGCGGCCATTCCATAGTGGTTCGAGTGGGTTACGGCCGTGAAGGCCACGCCGGTCTGCCCGGCCTTTTCGATCGCCATCCGCATGGCACGCGCCGCGCCCACCTGGCCGATGCTGTTGTTGCAGTCGATCAGTGCGGTGGATGCCTTCTCGCGCACGACGACCAGCTTGCTCTTCGCGCTCATGACCCCCTTCCGGATCCGCTCCACATAGACGCAGAGCATCCGGGTGATGCCGTGGGTGTCCACCCCCCGGAGGTTGGCCTCGATCAGGGAATCGGTGAGCAGCGTCGCGTCGTCCCGGCTTACCCCGATCTTCTGAAACACCTCTTGCGTCCAGCCCCGCAACTTGTCCGCGGGGAACATGATACCACCATCAACTCCGGCCATGCCTGTTTCTCCTTTCCCTGGAGCCATCCTTGATAACGACTCTCTTTTTATGAGGCTGACTATATGAAGAGGGATCTTGCGTGTCAAGAGAATTGAACTGCGTATATCGTGGTCACATGCCGTTCAGCCGTTCCGGCCAAAACAGGTGATCCCCGAAAATGGAGCCAATCCGGAAGTTCTTTCGCTTGACAGGTGAAAACAGCTTCGATAGATGATAGCGGCGTCCCTAGAATGACGCCGAACTCATGGGCTTGAAGGGAAAAACATTGAAAGCAGAAATCATTGCCGTTGGAACGGAGCTTCTGTTGGGGCAGATCGTGGACACCAATTCGGCCCATATGGCCCAGCAGTTGACGACGATAGGCTTGGATTTGCACTATAAATCCACCGTCGGCGACAACCTGGAACGAATCAAGTCGACGCTGCGAAATGCAATGGGCCGGTCGGATTTTATTATCACGACGGGCGGCATCGGTCCGACCCTGGACGATCTGACGCGGGAGGCCGTGGCCGAAGTATTGGGAAGGCCGCTCGTTTTCAATCAGGCCCTCTTCGCTCAGATCAGCGATTTCTTCACCCGAATGGGCCGAACCGCGAGCCCGAATAATCGCAAGCAGGCCTTCATTCCCGAGGGGGCGATCCCGATCGAAAACCCTGTTGGAACCGCTCCCGGCTTCATCGCCGAACAGGACGGCAAGGCCATTATCATCGTTCCCGGGGTCCCCCATGAGATGCGCTATTTCATGGAACACAGCGTTCTTCCTTATTTGCGGAATAAACTGGGGATCCGGGAGGTGATTGTTTCCCGGGTCCTCAAACTTTTCGGGATCGGCGAAAGCCTCGTGGATGAGCGGCTCAAGGATCTGATCGAACAGGGAACCAACCCCACGATCGGACTTCTCGCCCATACCCAGATCGGCGAGATCCACGTTCGCCTGACGGCCAAAGAGACCGAGAGATCCCGGGCCGAGGCCTTGAATGCATCCCTGGAGGCGAAGATTCGCGAGCGACTGCAGGAGTTCATCTTTGGGGTCGATGAGGAGAGCTATGAAGGGGTTTTGGGTTTTCTGCTCCGGAAGGCGGGACTGACGCTGTCCGTGGCCGAAACGGCTTTCGGCAGTTCCATCATCCAGACGCTGAAATCCATGGAAGGGAGCCCGGAATTTTTTCGGCTGGGCGTGACGGTCGTCAGCCCGGAGATGGCGCAAAAGCTGTTGTCCATACCGTCATCGTTCCGGCAGGGAGACATCCATCCCGACATGGCCAGGGGGTTGGCCGAGGGGGTCCGTCGTCTTGCCGGATCGGATCTCGGTCTGGGAATTGCCGGTCGGGCCGCTGCCGGGAAAGGGCAGGACCACATGGTCCATATTGCGCTGGCCCATTCCGGCATTACGGATTGCATCGAGCAACGATGGCCGCAGGCCATGCGGTTCATTGAAAACCGCATGACCAAAACGGCCCTGGCCCAGGTCAGAAAACATCTTTTAAACAGGAGCGCTGATCCGGCATGAAAAAGAGAATCGGTTTTGTCGGTCTCGGTTTGATGGGACGGGGAATGGTTCGGAACTTGCTTTCCGCGGGATTCCCTGTGGTCGGGTACGACATCGATAAGGGGAAAATGGAGGCCCTCGTTGGAAAGGGATTTCAAAAGGCTGCCTCTCCCGAAGAGCTTCCCTTGATGGTTGACGTGATTATCCTGTCGCTCCCGAATTCTCATGTGGTGAATGACGTTGTCGGGAATTCCCTGAAACTGTTCGAGGCGGAAACCCGTGGGCTGATCCTGATCGATACGACCACCGCCGATCCGGTCATGTCCGAAGCGCTGGCCTTCCGGTTGAGGGAAAAAGGGATCGATATGCTGGATGCCACCATCAGCGGAACGAGTAAAATGTGCGCCGAGAAGGATGTGACCTTCATGGTCGGCGGTCATGAGGATACGTTCAAAGAATGTGAACCGATTCTTTCCGTTCTGGGGAAAAAGATTTTTTACATGGGCGGGAACGGCAGCGGGGCGTTGGCGAAATTGGTCGTTAATCTGGTGCTCGGGCTGAATCGCATGGTGCTGGCCGAGGGGCTCTGCCTTGCCAGGAAGGCGGGGATGGACCCCCAGCGGACATTGGATCTGTTGAAAGGATCGGCGGCCTATTCCAAGGCGATGGACCAGAAGGGGCAGAAAATGGTCGATAACGACCTGCTCCTTCCCGAAGGCAAACTGGCCTTCCATTTGAAAGATGTCCGACTGATGCTCGATCTGGGACACCGGGTGAACGCCCCGCTGATTCTCAGCAGTCTGCACGCCCAGGCGCTGGAGACGGAGGTCGCCAAAGGGAGGGGGGAATGGGACAACGCGGATATCATCTCTTTTTATGAGGATCTGGCAAACATTCCGTCTTGAAATTCCGATTGAAAATACCTAAATTCCCATCGCGATTGGATGGAGACAACCAAGGAGGATTATATCATGGGTGAGAAGTATGTGGTGCCGTTGAAAGAGGCCATTACGGGGGTGTTGCACGGTCGGGCGGGAACATTTCGCGTCCTGATCGATGAAGAGATCAGCGGCGCCAAACATTTTTCTTTGCTGGTCAACACGATGAACGCCGGGGTCACGGGCGATGAACACAAGCACGATGTGGAACATTGCTGGTATATCCTCTCCGGTCGGGGGACGATGTTTATGGCGGGAAAGGCGTTCCCGCTTGAACCCGAAATGGCGGTTTTTGCGCCGGTCAACATGTTGCATAAAATCGTTGTCGGTCCTGATGAGGATCTCACCTATATCGTCGTCTATGCGCCTCCGGGACCCGAACAGCAACTCAAGAAACTTGGCGAGCACGCCTTCGACGCCAAAAAATAGGATTGATCGATCCCTTTTCGTCCTTTGTCCGGAAGGATGAATCGACGAAAAGAGGATATCCTGTGAGGAAGAGACAATGAAAAGCAATCATGTGGATCGAAAAGAGATCGGTTTGGCAGTCGTCGGAACCGGGACGATTGGAAAAATCCGGGCCGTCTTTGCCCGGGATTATCCCGGTGTCGGGTGGATCGGCGTCTGTGACATCAATGAATCGCTCGCCAAAAAGGTCGCCAAGGAGACGCGGGCTGATTTCTGGACGACCGACTACAAAGAGCTTCTCAAGCGCAGCGAGGTCAATGCAACCATCATCTCGACCGATGAAAACAACCACGTCGGCCCGACCCTTGCAGCCGTGGAACGAGGACATCGCCTGTTTATCGAAAAACCTCTCGCAACGAGTGTACAGGATTCCCGGATGGTTTATGATGCGATCCGGAAGAGTGGCGTTGATGCTGTGGTGGGCTATACCAACCGATTCCGGAGACGGTTTTTGGTTATCAAGGAAAAGCTTCGTACCGGTGAAATCGGGGACGTCACGGCGGTCACAACGCGGGCCTTCATGAATCGGATGGTTCCCCTCGCCACGTTGAGGCGGACAAACGATAGGATAAACCTGCAGCCGATGGTTGTTTCCGGGACCCACAGCCTGGACATGTCGCTGTGGTTGATGGAGGGGAAGAGTCCTGTCGAACTCTACGCCCGCTCCGTTGATAAAGTCCTGGGGCCCTTTGGGACGAAAGATGCGACGTTCGGCATCTTTACGATGGACGACGGCGCGATCTGGAGCATGAACATCAGTTGGGCCCTGCCCATCGTCTGGCCGGGCGCGGTTTACGGCCTGGAGATCGGGATCGTCGGCACCAAAGGGGTGATCACGATTGACGACACCCACCGCGATCTGGTCCTCGCCTCGGAAAAACCCCAGTGGGCCGGCTACCGGCCGGAGGGCTACCACCCCGAGTATGAACGTCACGTCGAATTCCTCACCAGCTATCCCCCCGGGGATATCGCCTTCGGACAACTGTGGGGGCCCATGCGCGAAGAGACCAATACATGGTTTTCCCGCATCTACATGGGGATGGAGACGCCCCATGCGACGGCGTGGGACGGACACCGGAACCTCGTCCTTACGATGGCGATGGGTCTCTCCGCGGAGCGGGGAGTTCCATTAAAGCTCCCCATCGATGAAGGGGAATTCGAAAGCTAAGGAGTCGTGGGAGTTAAGGAAAACGCAGCGTGATCCCTTGTCCGGTATGGATCAAGGAAGCGAAGAAAAATACCGCGCCACGAGAGACCGGAATCCGGAAAGTTGTTGAAACCGGATGACGAAAAAATGGGCGGGGTATCCGCAATTGAGTAAGTATTCGTATACAATTCATGCAAATAATATTGGTTTATCCGTAAAATAATTTGATGGTTTATCGGACCGGAATGATGCCGCTCTTTTCCTTATTGTATATTATTTCAAACAAAATTACGTTATCATTGTATATCGGTGTGTTCGGTAACGGACCGCCATTCAGACCCTTTTCCATAAGCAATCGCTGGAAGCGGGCCGTTCATCATCTACCAGCGGAAAATTTGGATTGATCGGAGCCCCCCATGTCGACAGGTGAAAAAATAGCCTTGAAGGATCTGTGTGACTCCATTCGAATGGAAATTGTGAGCCGGAATTTCCCTCCCGGGATGAAACTGTCCGAACAAATTTTGTGCAGCCGCTGGAATGTCAGCAGGACCCCCATTCGGGAGGCATTAAGACATCTGGAGTCGGAAGGATTCATCTCTTCCAGCAAGCACAAGGGTTTTGTTGTCACTTCGATATCCATGCATGATGTGGAGCAGATTTACACGATTATGATCAATCTCGATAGCCTGGCGGCCAGATTGGCCACGCCATTCATTGCCCGTGATGCCAAGAAGCTGGAGAGGCTCAGAGCGCTTTGCGAGGAAATGCAGGGGTTGTGCGGGATGAAGGATATCGAAGGTTATATGAGAAAAAACCTGGAGTTTCACTCGATCATCTTTCGCGCTTCGGAAAACAGATGGATCATCAAAATATTGGAAAATCTCCATTCCCATACGAACCGTTTCATCTTGAAGGCCCTCTATATCCCCCGCAGAATGGATGAGTCCGTTCAGGAGCACTTCGAAGTGCTCCGCTGTATTGAAAAAGGGGATGAGAGGGGCGTCGAGAAGGCGATAGCGGTTCATTTCAGCCGATCATTGGGCGATTTGAAAAATGAGATTGAGCTGTCTGCGCCTCTTCGTACGAAGGAAATGGATTAGAGGGGCGGCGGGGTGTGCCAAAGGATGGTCGAAGTCCGGAATCGATTTGCCCGGGTGATGATTTTGCATTTTATATCAGG
Source organism: Deltaproteobacteria bacterium (assembly GCA_026388375.1). Taxonomy (GTDB): domain Bacteria; phylum Desulfobacterota; class Syntrophia; order Syntrophales; family UBA5619; genus UBA5619. The sequence goes on along the minus strand of JAPLJX010000041.1, from coordinate 3,604 downwards.
AGGATGAGGTGGCCAAACAGCGTGTGGGATATTTTGAAGATCGGGAGGATCCGGAGGCGCAATGCAGCCGTTGCCGTTTGTGTGAGCTCATCTGCGCGTTTCATCACCACCAGGTTGGCAATCCGAGGCGCGCGAAAATCAAGGTCAT
>JAPLJX010000041.1:2574-3441 GCA_026388375.1 Deltaproteobacteria bacterium | reverse complement strand
CATTGCGCTGGGGAAGGGGGTGGATATCCCGGTCGTGTGTCTCAATTGCGGGGATGCGCCCTGCATGAACATCTGCCCGACGGGCGCCCTCTATCGCAAGGAAAGAGACGGGATGGTCCTCGTTCGTTCCGATGTCTGCATCGGCTGTGCCATGTGCGTCAGCGTTTGCCCGGCGGGCGCCATCACGCTGGATCTGGTGGAAGGCACCGCCGCCAAATGTGATCTTTGCGGGGGGGAACCCCAGTGCGTCGCCTATTGTCCCGCCAAGGTGTTGCGATTGACGGATGCGGAACTGGTTTCCGGGAAACGGATGCGGACGTTTGCGCGCTCGCTCGTCCATGCGGAGGAAGGTCGGAATGGAAGCTCTCCGCAGTAAACGGCGGACTCTTCGATCCTTTAAGGAATAGTACGGTTTGGGTATTCGCTCGCTTTCCCGGCCGCAGGCTTCGGGGAAAGCGCTTGCTGCCGGATTCAAAACAGGAAGAGGCTTGATCATGGGTATATTCCAGGGCGGTTATGCGGGAAAGTTTCTGTATGTGAATTTGAGCGACGGATCGATCCATGTGAAGCCTCTGGAGAGGGATTTTGCATTGAAATACATCGGTGGAAGGGGTTTCAGCGCCCGGATTTTATATGAGGAGCTCGGGGCGGGTGTCGATCCCCTTTCCCCTGATAACATCCTCGTATTTGCGACGGGGCCGTTGAGCGGAACCCCGTTGCCCTCCGCCAGTCGTCTGATCGTCGCCGCAAAGTCCCCGATGACCGGAGGAATCGGGGATGCCAGCTCGGGTGGTTACTGGGCGCCGGAATTGAAGTATGCCGGTTTTGATGCCATCATCCTCAAGGGAAGGTCCACCACGCCGGTCT
>JAPLJX010000041.1:0-2515 GCA_026388375.1 Deltaproteobacteria bacterium | reverse complement strand
CTATCTGCGCGATCGGTCCCGGCGGGGAGAATCTGGTCCGCTATGCCTGCATCGTAACCGATGAAGAAGGGGTCGGCGGGAGAACCGGCATGGGTGCGGTGATGGGCTCGAAGAACCTCAAAGCCATTGCGGTCCGGGGATCTCAGGATGTGAAAATCGCGGACCCGAAACGCTTTCAGGGCGTCATCGATGCATACCGGGAGACGCTGAAAGGGGAGGTTTGGACCGAAACCCTGCGCCGTCTGGGAACGCCGAATCTGGTCACCCATCGTCAGAAACTGGGGATCTGGGGTGCGAAAAATTTCCAGACGGCATCCATCGACGGATGGGAAAAGATCAGCGGCGAGGCGTTCCGGGAGAAGTACCTGGTCAAGGTGATGGGCTGCATGGGGTGTATGGTCCGGTGCCGGCGCTATTCCGCCATTCTGGACGGATCGTGCCTTCCCTTCTATACGAAAGGTCCCGAATATGAAACGATCAATGCGCTGGGCGCGAAGCCCTACATCACCGATCCGGCCGTGATTCTGCGGGGACACCACCTCTGTGACGACTGCGGCATCGATGAGCAGTCGGCGGGATCGGCGATCAGCATGGCCATGGAGCTCTATGAGCGCGGCATGCTGAAAAAGGAGGACGTGGACGGAGAGGATCTTGTTTTCGGCAATGGAGAAGCCCTCCTGCGTCTCCTGGAAAAAATCGTTTACCGCAAAGGTTTTGGAAACCTGCTGGCCGAGGGAACAAGGATCATGGGAGAACGTCTCCATGCGGATTACTACGCCATCCATGTCAAGGGGTCGGAGGTTGATGCCAGCGATCCGCGGAGCATGGTGACCCGCGCCCTGACCTACTCCGTGGCGACCAGAGGATCCTGCCACCTGCGCGGATTTCCCTACATTGACGAATTCATCAAGCCGGAAGAGGGGCTGAAATATTTCGGCACGGCCACGGTCAGTGACGTCAAGGCCTTGGAGGGAAAGGGCAAGCTCGTTGCCTGGAGCGAAGACTGGATCACGGTCGCGAACCTTATGGGGCTTTGCATCTTCGCCTGGTATCGGTCGCGAACATTTTCCATGCTCATCAAGCGCGGGCTGGAGCTGGTTACGGAGGCCTACGTGTCGGCAACAGATCTGCCGATGACCCAGGAAAACCTGCTTCGGTGCGGCGAGCGGGTCTACAATACGGAGAAGCTCTTCAACTGGCGAGAAGGGATGGGGCGGGAAGCGGACTACCCGCCACCGAGATTCTTCGACGAAGCGATGCCCGACGGAGCCGACAAGGGCGCCCATCTGGACCGCGGGGATTATGAGCGCCTCCTGGACGATTATTACACGGCGAGGGGATGGGATCCGGTCACCGGCCGCCCGACGCCCGAAAAACTTGAAGAGCTCGGATTGAACGAAAGTGATCGATGAAACGAACGATTGTTTTTCGACCGGAGCGCTGCCTGATGTGTCTCTCCTGCGTCCTGGCCTGTCAGATGAAGGCGCTGGGCACTGATGATCCGCGCGATCTCGCTTTCGGACAAAAACCGACCCGCAGAATCTCGATGACCCTCATCGAGGGAACGCCCCGGGCATCCGTTTGCCGGCACTGCGTCCAGGCGCCCTGCGGGGAAGCCTGCGTCAGCGGGAGCATTGTCCGGGACGAAGAGACTTCAGTGGTCCGCCATCACCCGGAAACGTGCGTGGGGTGCGGGACGTGTCAACTGGTCTGTCCCTTTAACGCGATTTCCCGCAGCGGGGAGAAAGACAGCATGGCGAAGTGCAACCTCTGTCCGGAAGACGACATGCCGCCGTGCGTTATCGCGTGCGGGACCGGCGCCCTCGCGCTCGGCCGGAGTGATCACGATGCGCAGGGAAAGAAGAGGAAATTTGCTGAAGAATTACGGTGAGAGCGCAACCATGGCTGATCAGGAAAAGGGATGTCCCCCCCAGTGCGGTTATGGCCTGCTTGGGCTTTGCTGCTCCTCTTGTCTGTCCGGGCCCTGTCGCAGGAGTCCGTTCGATGACGAGCAGGGCGGGAGATACTGCGGGGAGGACAGCGATTGGATCGTCGCCCACAATGTCATTGAGAGGGTTTCCCGGGAATCCCTGCAATCGATGGCGGCTTTCCGGGATGCCCTGTTGCGGGCCTCCGGCAGGGGGAACCGGATCGAGGCGTCGCGGCTGGAGGAGATGAAGCGCCTTCTCTCCCCATTCTTCCGGGGGGAGAGCGCATTGCTGGAGATGCTGTACCCCGAGAGGGCGTTCCCCTTTCTCCATGCTTTGAAATTCCTTCCGGGGTCGTGGAGCGCCGCGCTCCTGGATGCGGCCGCGGCGCGACCGCAGACGCATGACATCGAAGCGCAACTGGAAAGCGCGCTTCGCCTTTCGGCAATGACCCTTGCGGCGGAGGCGCTCTCCGGGGAGCTCGCCGGCCTGGTGCCCCAGGAGATGGATCTCCCGCTCCCGGAAACCCCGGCTCCCCTGCTGCTCCTTGTTTCAGACAAGGACGGCCTCCCGAATGACGGTCGCGA
>JAPLJX010000315.1 GCA_026388375.1 Deltaproteobacteria bacterium | reverse complement strand
CTACGAAACAATGATGATGAAATTGAACGTTGACAATTCTCAATCATTATGAAACATTGCCAATCGCTCTAAACAAAAGACCGAAAATTGAACGTGAGGAAAGACAATGCACGTTTCAAGACTTGGCCCTGAAAATATCCTTCAACTCTCACCTGTAATGCAGGCGGCATTGCCCGCATGTGGAATCCTCAGTCTTCTGGATAATCTGAAAATTGACATGATATACGGAATGAAGGAAATGAATGGTTATAAAAACTGTCAAGAGATTATGTATTCTTTTAAATCAGTTAGACTATTACAGGGAAGACCTGTTAGCCGCGAGTGGCAAAGACGACAGATAAATGGGCATTTGATTCTTGGAGATATCCGGAAACTATAGAATAACTTGTTAGGGCGGAATCAAAGTGTCAGACCTACAGTGCGGCCATTTGAAACATGGTAAGAGAATTGCTCCAGGATGAGAAAATAGGACAATCGGCAGCTAATTGAGAGAATAAAAAAGGGGTCCGGTCTTGAAAAGGGAATTTTAAGAAGAGAATAAAAGGCGAAGAAAGGCAAGGGATTTAAAGGGTCGGGTAACAGCATTTTCGGGTAATTCCCCCTTTTCAAGACCTGACCCCTTTTTCATCTTGTGCCGAAGAACTAAGACCATGCTCGGAGAACCCACTGTGGGCAACGTAAACGAAACGCAAAATGAATGGACATTATGGAACTTAGCAGACGAATTCTTTTTTGCCGCAAAAGAATTGGGGAATTCCTATAACCCAGATAGAGTCGAAAAGGCTTCATATTACCTATGCGCCCATTCACTTGAATTAGCATTCAAATGTTACTTGCATAGAAACGGCGTCTCATTGGACGAGCTGAAACGCGATTATGGACATGACCTTGAGAAAGCTCTGAGCAAAGCCAAACAGTTTGGTTTTGCAACGTCCTTCGGTGTCGATTCAAAGTATGAACAAGTTGTCACAGAGCTAAACAAGTATTACTCGGTCAAGGATCTTGAGTACATGAAGATCAATGGAATGCTCTCGATCCCTCCATTGTCTAATATCAAAGAGCTGGTTGATAAGACGCTGGGTGTGTTGGCGATGGTGCTATCAGATCATCTCTAACGTTACTAATGATCGGGCGATTCCCTCATTGATTCGGAGGCGAGGCTATGGGAGAAACAGGGATTTACCTTAAGTGGCCGGGATTATTCTTTGCCATACCTGGGATGATCATGCTTATTGTATTGCCCGCCGCGCTGATATACATCGTCTTTAAGCGTACACATCTCAAAATGTGGGCCAAGTTACTCCTTATCCCTGTATGTATTGTTGCACCATTGTTGACAACAGCCCTATGGCCATATCTTGTCAAGATCAGCGGGTTCATTGGCGCGACCGGAGGCGATGGAACAGTTCCGTATGACTTTGTTGCGTCAAAACTCTTCGGCGATTTTAGCGATTACGTGTGGACAGGAATCACGACGGCTCTCGTCTTTTTCATATTCAAAAAGACCGGCAGAAAAAGCCCAGTAGGATAAATTGCTGGTAACGAAGAAAAGGAAAAAATAAGGGGTCAGGTCTTGAAAAGGGAATTTTGATTGTGTGGCGGAAAGATAAGGGATTGCAAAAGTAAGGCGAACATTTCAGAGCATTTTTCCTTTTTCGAGACGCGACCCCTCTAAAAACGTAAGAGTTGCCTAACAACCGCATCAACTCGGACTGGCAATTCCGCTGGGCTCCATTGCCAGCCGGTTATGCGGAGCGTTCGACGACGATAAGGAGACGAGATGAAGTCTTACAAAAAAATCGATGTATCAGAGCAGCAACTTGAAGACCTTATTCGGCGCCACGCTGGCACGATTGAGGAAGGCCTGGGCTATGTGGATCACCAGAAGCAGTCCGCTGGCGGACGGCTGGACGTGCTTATGGTGGACAGCGGCAAATCTCTTGTCGTTGCCGAGCTCAAGGTGGTCCAGGACGATGGTATGCTGATGCAGGGGATCGACTATTATGACTACATTTCGAGCCATGTCGAGGCATTCGCCCGACTCTACAAGACACACAATGTTGACCCCATGCAGGAAGTCCGTCTATTCCTGATTGCCCCTTCGTTTTCTCAGACGCTGATCAACCGTTGCAAGTGGATCAACCTTCCCATCTTCTTGTTTACTTTCAACTGCCTAAAATTTGATGGAGAAGAAGACCTTGTTCCCATATTCTCGGAACAGGCCATCCCAACTCTGCCCGAAATCATCGAAGTCACTCACCTTGATGACCACCTTAACTATATCACTGATCCTCAAGTACGAAGTAAGGTATCCACTCTCTTGGATGAGATAAAAAACTGGAAGCTGGGGAGTATATCGTTGGACTCCATCAAGTATGCGATTTCGATGAAGATCAATGGTCGCGTCTTCGCGTACTTCTATCCTCGCCGGAAGCACTACCTGCTGGCCACTTACAACGACCAGGAAGTTTGGACCGAATACATCATCAAGGATGATGATGATCTGGCAAAGGTCAAGCCGATCATGCAAGCGGCAATGGAGCGACGAGTGAAATAAACGTCGAACAAGGCGCTGTACCTGATCGCGCGGTGCCCGCGCTCCAGGTGAGCTTTCCGTTATGCAAGGAAAAAATAAACTAAAGAGACAATCATGAACTTTAAAGTTGATATAAGCACTTATATTTTGACGGTAGTTACGCTGATTATCGGTTGGTTTCTCAATATTCTCGCTATGCGATTCGCCTCCAAGAGAACTCAAGAATTGGAAAAGAAAAAACTACTCCAAACTAAGATCGAGGAACTTGCAAATCTTGTATATGAAGTCGAAAAATCGTATCGGAAATTGTGGGGTGAAATAGCAGTAAATCACTTTTCGAGTAAACAACCATTAAACATGGATGGTATCAACCTCCCATTTGACAAAATTCAAATCCTAATCAACTTTTACTTCCCTCAACTAAAACCGGCATATAATGATCTTGTCAAAGAGAAAGACAGTTTTGGAGAAAAAATCTTTCCTACTCTGCGAGAAGGAGATGAAAAAAAGAGAAGTGAACTGTTTAAGGACATAACACGAACACATGGAAGGCTTGAAAAGGCGTGCGAAAATATATGCTCACTATCATCTGGGATTTCACAAGAAATCATGTAGCTGTTATAGCTATATCTGCTGTTGTTAAAGCATTGCCTGTGGGCAAAATTATGCATAACAAGCCGCTAAAGCCGATCGCAGCCCCACGGGCTGCTCCGGCTTAGGCGAATTGGACAGGTTGGTCGACGAACATTTTTTTCAAAATCGCAGCCAGGCAATACAGTATGCCGTAAGCGAAAAACTAGCCCGAATGAAACGCAGCCGGCTATCAATGGAATGCGCCAAACTCGATCCCGTATTTGAAAGAGCTATGGCGGAAGAAGGAATAGCTGAGGATGTGAGCCAATGGCCGGAATATTGAGAGGTGAAATTCGTTGGGCGGATTTGAACCCTGTGCGAGGCCGTGAGCAGGCAGGCTTGCGTCCTGTCATGATCTTAAGCCAAGATATATTTAATGAACGTTCAGGTACAGTCATAGCGGTAGCAATCACAAGTCAGCCACAAAAGGCTGGATTCCCGCTGACCCTTGAACTGAAGTCCACAAATTTGCCTAAGAAATCATGGATCAAGATCAGCCAAATTCGAACACTATCCGTAGAGAGAATCGGGGAGGTTATTGGTAAAACATCTCTGGCAGAGTTGACCCAAGTGATCGAAGGGCTGAATGAAATCATTGCGTAGCTGCCGAGCTGGCCGGCATGTCCCGCGTCTGAATTTCTCCTCAATCTGAACCGTTACCGCGTATTTCCTTTCGCCTCCGAACTATATTATTGCGGCCCTAAGCACCCATATGGTATAAGAAATCAAAATGCCTGGTCTGACTAGACAGATAAGGAGAACCCTATGACGAGAGCCAATATGAAAGCCAAAGACCCCTCCTGGCAATTGCAGGAGGCGAAGAGCCGTTTGAGTCAGGTTGTCGATCACGCGCTGCGTGAGGGGCCGCAAACCATTACCTTGCGCGGCAAGCCCGCCGTGGTTGTGGTTTCCTTTGAGGAATTTCAAAATCTCACCCGTCCCTGCACATCCCTGCGCGAATTTTTCAGGCAATCCCCTCTCTATGACACGGATCTCGACCTTGAGAGAAGCAAAGACGTGTCCCGAGAGGCTCCGCTATGAAATACCTTCTGAAGAGGATTGTTTATGAAAAAAGGAATCGAATTACTTCACGAACCAAGTCTGAATAAGGGGACCTCCTTCACGGCGGCCGAGCGCGATGCGCTTGGATTGCACGGATTGCTTCCACCCCGCATCTTCTCGCAAGCGCAACGGGCTCAACATGTGATGAACAATATTCGCCGCAAGCCCAACAACCTCGAAAAGTACCTTTACCTGATTGGTCTGCAGGATCGCAACGAGAAGCTGTTCTATCGTGTTCTCATCGACAACATGGCGGAACTCAGCCCGATCGTCTATACACCGACCGTCGGGCTGGCATGCCAGGAGTACAGCAGGATTTTCCGCCGTCCACGCGGCCTGTTCATCTCTAAGTACGATCAGGGCCGCATCAAAGAGGTTTTACGAAACTGGCCCTACAAAGATGTTCGTGTGATCGTGGTCACCGATGGTGAGCGTATCCTCGGCTTGGGCGATCTCGGCGCGAATGGCATGGGTATTCCCGTGGGCAAATTGTCGCTTTATACGGCGTGCGCGGGCATCGATCCGGAGGCATGCCTGCCGATCATGATCGATGTCGGAACCAACAACAACGAAGTGTTGTGTGAACCGGACTACATCGGCTTGCCGGAGCCGCGCTTGCGGGGCGATCAATACGATGACCTCCTCAACGAGTTCATGGCGGCAACCAGCGAACTTTTTCCCCGCGCAATGATCCAGCTCGAAGATTTTGGAAACCTGAATGCCTTCCGTCTGCTGGAGAGGTACCGCAGCCACTATTGCACGTTCGACGATGACATACAGGGAACCGCCAGCATGACGCTGGCCGGGTTGCATTCCGCGCTGCGCATGATCGGCGGCAAACTTACCGGACAGCGGCTCGTGGTTTTAGGCGCAGGCGAGGCCGCCCTCGGTATCGGCGGGCTCGTGCTTTCCGCGATGGTCGAGGAAGGCCTCTCCGAAGACGAGGCCCGTCGCCTCTGCTGGTTCGTGGACTCCAAGGGGCTCGTCGTCAGCAGCCGAACCGATCTGTCTGAAAACAAGCGCCGCTTCGCCCAGGATTACCCCTTTCATCGAGATCTCCTCTCCGTCGTCGAAGCCGTCAGGCCAACGGCGATCATCGGGGCAGCGGGCCAGCCGAGCACCTTCACCCCTGCGGTGTTGCAGGCGATGGCCCGGATCAACAAGCGTCCGATTGTCTTTGCGCTTTCAAACCCGACCTCCCAATCGGAATGCACCGCCGAAGAAGCCTACCGCTTCACGGATAAGCGCGCCGTCTTCGCCAGCGGCAGCCAGTTCCCGACTGTGGTGATGGATGGACAAACCTTTGTGCCGGGTCAGGCGAATAACAGCTACATCTTCCCCGGCGTCGGGTTGGGCATTCTTGCCTCGGAGGCATCCCGCGTTACGGATGAAATGTTCGCTGCGGCCGCCAAAGCTCTGGATGAACAGGTTTCGGAGGAGGACTTTAAACTGGGGCGGATTTATCCTTCCTTGTCGCGCATTCGCGAGGTGTCGATCCATATCGCGCTGGCAGTCGCAAAGGTCGCATTCGCGAGAGAACTCACCGCGATGCCTGAACCGGCCGATCTGCTCGGCCATATCAAATCGAAGATGTACGATCCGACCTATCAGGAGTATGTCTGAAGCGATCAGCATCCAACCCCCCGCTAAAGTAAGCCAGCGGACGCGTGACGTGCTTTTGCCGGAGAAGCGTCGGGCGTGATCCGCGGGAGCATGTCCGGCGCGTGGGTCAGAACCGTCACCCGGGCGGCGGCCCCTTTTTGCGCAAGGGCCGCGTCCAGCGCCTCCTGGACCGAGGCGAAATGGCGGAATCCCAGTTTGGCCGCCTCGTCCGGGCGGATGCCGTCGGAGACGATCCAGACCTCTTCCCGTTCCTTCACCTGCGCCCACGCGATCGCCAGCGCGGCGCCCACTTCGTCCCGAACCTCTTTTGCTGAAACCATCTCCCGAAGCCGCCGGGAACCGTAAGGGGTCATATCGAGCATGTTGCAGTGCGTCTGGGCGATCCCTTCATGGCAGGGGGTCGCCACGATCACGATACCCCCCGCCTTGACCGCCAGGTCCGATGGATAGAGCGTCTTGTGGGCCTGCCAGAACTCGATGTCGCAGGGATGAGAGCTCGACAGCACGATATCGGCCTCCTCCGGGATCGGGACGTCGTAAACCTCCCGGGATCTTGCAACCCCGGCCCGGAACGCCTCCACCACGTCGCCGAAAAAGGCCTGGACGACCTGACCGTGCCGGTTGAGGACCGTGTTGAGAATTGTGTTCATCCCGACCTTTCGGGCCATTGCGTCGAGCTCCTCGCGGACGGGGTTCTCCAGAACGCCCAGGTAGGAACGGGGCGCCCGCACCGACAGCAGGTGGGTGTAGGCCGTGGTCTCCTCGCCCGATACGCCCGGCTGGATGATCTTCGCGCCGCCGGCGTACCCGGGGATGTGGTGGGGCACAATGCTGCCGATACCCATCTTGAAATCGGCCTCGACCACCGCGCGATTGATCCGGATGCGTCCCCCGTTTTTCGTCGTTCCCAGATCGACGAGCGCGGCCGGATCCTTGTAGGGATGGTTGATGACCGGCACGCGGCGGAGCGTCTCGGCGCCGAACTTGTCTCGGATCTCGTCGTCCGTCATGAAGCGGTGGGTCCCGAGCGCGATGATCACGCGGATGGCCGCATCGGGTATTCCTGCCGCGTTGCATTCGTCCAGGATGATCGGGATCACCTGATCCGTCGGCGTCAGCCGCGTGTTGTCGTCCGCGATCAGGACCGCGTTTTTCCGCCCCCGGACCTGTTCCCGCAAGGGCAAGACCCCGATGGGCGAGGCCAATGCCCGCCGGATTTCCGCCCCGACGTCGTCCACCGGCGCCACGTCGCGCGGGGAGTATACCCCCACGAGATTGCCCTCCGGGATGCGGATCTCGACGCTCTTTTGTCCATACGGCAATGTTACGTTACGGACGGTCATGTTTTTTACTCCAGGATGGAACCCTTCATTGCCGAACCCACCATCCGCCGGTAGCGTTCCAGCAAAGAGCCCTTTTCGAGTCGGGTGCTTTCGGGAAGCCGCCACCTTCCCTTCCGCTCTTCCAGGATCCGGGGCTCAACCGCCAGCTCCAGTTTCCGCGCCGGGATGTCGATCCGGATGGTGTCGCCCTCTTCGATGAGCGCGATGGGTCCGCCCAGATAGGCCTCCGGGGAAACGTGGCCGATGCAGGCCCCCTGCGTCGCCCCGGAAAACCGCCCATCGGTGATCAGGGCTACCGATTTTCCCAGACCCATGCCGATAATGGCCGAAGTGGGCAACAACTGTTCGCGCATGCCGGGTCCCCCCTTGGGCCCCTCATAGCGGATGACGACCACATCGCCGGTTCGGATGCTCCCGTTGAAAATCGCCTCCAATGCCTCTTCTTCGCGGTCGAAGACGCGGGCGGGTCCGGAATGGACCATCATTTCCGGGGCGACCGCGGCGCTCTTGACGACCGCGCCTTCGGGGGCCAGGTTTCCGCGGAGGATGGCCAGCCCGCCCCGGGGGGAGATGGGGTTTTCAACCGGATGGATCACATCTTCCTTCAGGATTTTCCGGCCGGCGATGTTTTCGGCGATGGTCTTTCCGGTCACCGTCATGCAGTCGGGATGGATCAGTTGATGCCGGTTGAGTTCGTTCATCAGGGCCGGAATGCCGCCGGCATCGTACATGTCGCGGGTGAAAAATTTCCCGGCCGGCTTCAGCAGGGTGAGATGGGGCGTCCGCTCGGCGATCTCGGAAAATTTTTCCATCTCAAGCGCGATGCCGACCTCCCGGGCGATTGCGGGAAGATGGAGGCAGGTGTTGGTGGATCCCCCGATCGCCATATCGACGGCGATGGCGTTCTCGAAGGCCTCGATCGTCATGATGTCCCGCGGGAGGATATTCTGGTTGTGGAGTTGCATGATCGCCTGTCCCGCACGCCTGGCCAGGGCGACACGGGCCCCATACGTGGCCGGAATGAGGGCGCCGTCGGTCAGCGTCATGCCGAGCGCCTCGGTCAGCATATTCATAGAGTTGGCCGTTCCCATCAAGGCACAGGAGCCGCACCCGGGGCAGGCCACATGTTCGAACTCGGTCAGCTCCGCTTCGCTCATCTCGCCCCGGATCACCTTCCCTTCCGCCTCGATGAGGTCCGTGTAGCAGACCTGCTTTCCCTGGAAGGAGGTGTTGTCCATGGGGCCGCCGCTCACCAGTATGGCCGGGATATTGAGCCTCCCGGCGGCCATCAGCATGCCCGGCGTCACCTTGTCGCAATTGGTCAGGAGCACCATCGCATCAAACCCATGGGCCGTGACCATCAGCTCGACCAGGTCGGCGATCATTTCGCGGCTGAGCATGGGCATCTTCATTCCCTGGTGGCCCGTGGCGATTCCGTCGCAGACCGCGATGCAGGGGAACTCCAGCGGCGTCCCTCCCGCTTCGGCGATGCCCAGTTTGATCGCCTGGCAGAGCGCCTGCAGGTGAACATGGCCGGGCACCACTTCATTGAAGGAGTTGACGACGGCCACGAGGGGTTTGTTCAGATCCTCCCGGCAGTGGCCCATGGAATAGAACAGCGAACGGTGGGTAGCCCGGTCGATCCCCTGCGTGATGATGGAACTCCGCAAGGGACCTCGGGATGGCTTAGGGCTGGTCATGAATCCTCCATATCATGAAAATGCTATCGATTTTCTGCCGCCTGACAAGATCTCTCGGATCGGGCAGCGGGGGTTACCGGCCCTGCGGATGGAGCGGCGTGGGCGGAACCCAGCGGTCTTTGTCCCCTTCATAGAACCACTTGTCCGGGAAACCGCGGTGGCGGATGAAGATGGGATTCTCCGACCAGCGGATCAGATCCTCGTAGGCCTGGTGAATCTTTCGGAACATCGACGCGTTGCCCCCGAGATCGGGGTGGTGGATCTTGACTTGGCGCCGGTAGGCGTCCCGTATGATCTTTCGGAGTACGGGGGAATCGAGATTCGACTTTTCCAGATTGAGATAGACCAGGGAGGCCGGTCTGACGTCCGGCGTGTGAATGATCGGCGGCTTGACGGCCTGCGGCGGCACGCGGTTCCGGACGGCCCGATCGAGGACGTAGAGCGTGGCGAAATACCGTTTCTTCGTGCGCCGCTGCTCCGCCCACCAGGTCTCACCCAGGATGTCCGCCATCCGGCTGAAGTCTTCGCCCGGATTCCTGCCCGGCGTCCGGGGGTAGAAGAAGCTGAGAATCTCCTTCTGGCCGCGGGGCAGGAGATCCATGACGATCAGCAGATCGGAAAAGTAGAAGGTGGCGTACCGCGTGTTCAGCGCCTGGAGGAGGCCGCAGCGCATGTCGAGCCGCTGCCGGAGCTTCTGGCGGCAGTCGAGAGAACAGTATCGCTTCCGGCCGATATTCTCCGTTGTCCCGCAGGAGAGGCACCGCTTCGGTTCTTTTCCGTCCGCAACGGGGACGGGCAATGCATTCATGGCTTTCGTCATCCTACCATCCACCGCGGTGGCCCTTTCCGCACTCACCGGCGAAAAAATTGCGGGGCCACCCTACCACAGGATGCAGAAGAAAGGAAAGCGTGACGACCTCGTAAAAAGTTTTAAAAGTCGCGAAAATGGGACGGCTTCGTAAAAAGGCCGCAGGCAAGGCGCACAAATCCTGAGGAATGAGGCGTCGGGGACATGTTCCGGAAGCCCAAAGTGATCGGAACGTGTCCCCGGAACGCGCCGCAATGCGGAAGATGATCTCCAGCTTTTTAAACTCCAGGGAAGGGGCGTTGCGGAAGGGGAGAAGCGACGGGAAGGCCTCGCCCCAGCCCCCTTCCGCAATTTGTACCTCGCCTTATAACACCTTGAACCCGATGAGCAGGGCGAAGATGCTCATAACGACGCCGCTATAGATGACGGTCACTGTGGTGTAACCCATGATGTCCCTGGCCGACAGGCTGGCGAGCCCGAGGAGCGGCAACGCCCAGAAGGGCTGGATCATGTTGGTCCACTGGTCCCCCCAGGCTACCATCATGGCCGCCCGTACCGGTTCAGCTCCCATCAATTTGGCCGCCTCCATGGTGATCGGTCCCTGGGCAGCCCACTGCCCCCCGCCGGACGGGATGAACATATTGATGATCCCGGCAGCCCAGAACTGGAACATATAGAAAGTCTCGGGAGAGGAGAGGGCCACGAACCAGCCGGCGATGACGCTCGCCAGGCCCGTGCCGACCATGAGCCCCTGGATGCCGCCGTACAGAGGGAACTGCAGGGCAATGCCCCCGGCCCCCTTGATGGCCGTGTTGACCGCCTTGATGTAGTTGACCGGTTTGGCGTGGAGAATCACCCCGACGATGAAGAAGATGAAGATTACGATGTTGAGGTTCAGATCGAACCCTTTCCTGGAGAAGTGGTAGTACAGGTAACAAAGGCCCATCAGACCGAAGATCATGTTAATCGCATAACTGTGGTCGATTCTCTCCGCCAGTGTGGGATTTTGCGGCATCTCCAAGTGCGGACAGTCGCCGCACAGCTCCGTGAGTTTGTCTTCCGGGATCGTCTTGATCTCGTCCTCCTTGGGGTGGATCATGGCCATGAGGATCGGGATCGTGACGACGAGCAGAAGGGCCGGTATGACGTTGAAAGGCTGAAAGATGCTCTGGGAGACGGGTGTCACCACCCCCCAGATCTTCTCGATGAAGTTCTGGGGGAGCTTCGCCGTGGCGAGGGCCAGCGGGATGGAACCAGAGAGCCCCATGTGCCAGACCACATACCCGCTGTAAGCGGACGCGATCAGGAAGGGGAAGTCGGCCTTCGGGGTCTTTTTGGCGACCTGAAGGGCCAGCAGCCCGCCCACGATCAGGCCGAAGCCCCAGTTGATCAACGAGCAGATCCCCGTTACGAATGCGACGATCATCCCACCCTTGATCGGGGTGTTTCCGATTCCGGCAACCCAAACCAAAATGCGGTTGACGGCCGGAGTCAGCGCCAGGCAGTGGCCCGTGACCAGGATCAGGATCATCTGGAAGGCAAAGGCGACGATCCCGTAGATGCCGTCCCCCCAGCTTGTGATCAGCTTCATGAAACCGGCGGGCGTGAAGATCAGGGCCAAAACGGCGGAAAGGAACGTGAGCAGGATTGCGAAGAGATAGGCGTCGGGAAGGTAGTGTTTCATCAGGTACGTGAAAAACGAAGCCAAACGTTTTAACATAGTGATGTCCTCCTTTTTTTAAGTGGTATCCTCCTAT
>JAPLJX010000170.1 GCA_026388375.1 Deltaproteobacteria bacterium | reverse complement strand
CAATGATCCAGACCATCACCGTCACCGACGCGGTCCGTAACTTCTCGGAACTGCTAAACAGCATCCGTTACCGGGGAGAACGGTACACGATTCTGAAGGGGGGAAAGCCGGCGGCGACCATCGGGCCGGCGGCGGGTTCAGTGAAAGAACGGAAACTGTCCGACCTCAAAGACATCATGCGCAACCTTCCCCGTCTCGAAGAGGATGGAGAGGCCTTCGCGAGAGATGTTGCGCAGGCCATCATGGCGCAGCCGCCCGTCGGGGAGGGAAATCCATGGGCATAATCTTCGACACATCGGCGATCATCGGCATCGAACGCGGTCATGAATCTCTCGACGCCCTCATCGCCGGGCGGGAAGAAGAGTCTTTCGGCATCAGCGTCGTCACGGCGGCCGAACTTCTGCACGGCGTCGAGCGGGCTGATACGGAAGAGAGGAAACTCAGGCGGCAGGCCTTTGTGGAGAATGTGATCGAATCCTTTCCGGTTTTCCCCTTCGATCTGATGATCGGCCGGATCTACGCCCGCATCTGGGCCGCCGTCGCCCGAAAGGGGTGGACCGTGGGCGCCCACGACCTCATCATCGCCGCCACCGCCATTTCCCTGGATTACACCATCGCCACGTCCAACATCCGGGATTTCGAGAAGATCCCGGGTGTAAAAATGGAAAAACTGCAATAATGAGAAAGAGACTTCATTCAAAACTGATTCACTATATCCTCATTGGCAGCGACCCTCTTACCAACGCCCCGCGCGCTTACATCGGCGAGGCGGAGGGCCAGCGTACGGCAAATGGCTTCGTCGTATTCCAGGGTTCCACCGCCGTCTTGGAGGAACGCCCATCCGCCGAGATCTCTCCCTACGCCGTAGCCCAGCGCAAACAACTCATCGCCGATGGCACGCTTATCGACAAGGACGGCTTCCTGGTTTTCGCCAAGGATGCGGAGTTTTCCAGTCCATCTGCGGCGGCGGCTGTCATACACGGCGGGAGCGCAAACGGACTTATCGCGTGGAAAGCTGAGAGTGGCAAGTCGCTCAAACAGCTCGACGAACAGACCTAATCAGCGGCTTCTGCGGCCGGCTGACCGCCCCCGCAGAGCCATAGCGTTGGACCGTAGAAAGGCCCTGAATCATTGGACATATCGTTACGCATGAGTAGGAGCTTGTTGTGGAAGAATTAATTAAAGCTGTGTTGCTTCTCATTGCCGGAGGCGCGATCACCCTATGCGCACAGATTTTTCTTAAACGGAAAGACCGCAATGAAAAGAAGAATACTCTAATTCGGGAGAAACTTGAGCAAGCATATGAATTATCTATTGAATCCCAACGATGGCTATCAGAAGAAATATCGGGGCATAGCCAGAATACGCATCCATTCGACAAACTGAGAATGCTAATAGCTCTGTATGGGCGGGAGTTGCCTAGTGCTGAACAACGGATAGAAGAACAAGAGTTCCAGTATTTCAAAATGAGAGAGCAGGTTTCTAATGAGAGATCTTCAGGAACACTATCCTTTGATAAATCCCAACAACTCATTGAGAAAGAGACCCTGAATCTCGTTAACTGTCACTACGAACTCAGGCAGCAAATAAAGGAATTGGTGCGAAAGCTCATATAGTGAAGGATGGGCATAGCAAGGGGGGGCCAGGGACGACTGATGTGGCTTGACGAAAAAGATCGGGGAGCTTACAAAATCTTCCCGATGCAACAAGATCCGGTGATGGACCAAAAGGTCAGGATGAACACTTCTACAGGTCGCCCTCTGGGAAGTGAAGGCTTCATTAGGGGACTGGAGAACAAGCTTTTGCCGAACGATATTGCCCGGTAAGGCCGGTCCCCAAGAAAACTGAAATAGATTTAATACGGGAAGTGTCCCTATATTTTCCTATATTTTCACTTGTCGGGTGAGATAGAACGTTGACAATACTCAATCATTATGCAACATTGACCATCGCTTGTGTAAAATACCAGAATTTGAACGTGAGGTAAGGCAATGCACGTTTCAAGAGCTGACTCTTACTTGTCCATAAATATATTTCATTTCTCACCCGTCATGCGGACGGTATTGCTCGCATGTGGAATCTTCATTCTTCTGGATAATCTTAAAAATGACATAATATACGGAAGGACAGAAATAAATAGTGAGAAAAATTGGCAAGCAATTAGGTATATAATTATTGAATAGTTTACTTGAGTTATAAGAAAGGTTGGCCGTGGGTACTAAGACAACGAATGAATAGTCATTGTCTATAGTCCCAAAAAACCTTTTGGGTTGTGGAGATATCCAGAAACTTTAGAATAACTTGTTGGGCGTCAAGAATCGAGGGATGTAAATATGAGAGATCGCGAATACTTATTCTCCAACGTTAGCTGGTTCGACGTGGAAAGAAACCAGTTGGAAGAGATGCGGAAGGCTGTTGCTGCCATGGACGGGAATCGCTTGCTCAACACATCAGTAGACGATCTTGTTACCTACTTTGAACAGAAGTTCCAAATAGAGATTCCATCACTTCTCACTGAGGAGATCACCGTCGACCAACGGGAAACGAAGATTGATGTCAGTCGAGATCATAGCCGGATGATCTATGATCGCAGCAGACCCTTCCACATTACCGGCACAGAAATAGAAGTGGAGATACCGTTCACGGGTGAAGCTGAGGCATTCAAGGTGCAACCAACCTCGTTCACAATGAGTCCACCTCGTGCTGAGGTGCGGGGAAATGTTCTCGTTTTGCGCATCGTCGGAACCGACCTTAACGCCGATAGGGTGCGCACTGAGATTGATCAAACGGTCAACGAGATACAGAGTCACCTCGCCACACTTCGCGTAAATGCAGCAGGTTTGCAAACGCAACTACCAAATCAGACACGATCAGCCATCGAATCGCGTCGTCAAAAATTGCTAGCCGACAACAACCTTGTTGGAGGTCTCGGGTTTAAAATGAAGCCGCGTCCGGGGACGCAACAAACTTTCGTAGCGCCCGAGATACGGAAGAAAATTGCGCCTACTCTTCCCTCGGCAAGTTCATCGCCATACAAACCCGAGCCAACTCTTTCCAACGCTGACTATGAGCACATCCTCGGTATTCTTCAGAACATGGTTGAAGTTATGGAGCGGAGCCCTTCGGCATTCGTGACTATGGACGAAGAGTCAATCCGTTCGCATTTCTTGGTTCAACTAAATGGCCACTACGAAGGTCAGGCAACTGGAGAGACCTTCAACTACGAAGGCAAGACGGACATTCTGGTTCGCTCTGAAGGACGAAATATCTTCATTGGCGAGTGCAAGTTCTGGTCAGGTCCGAAGATGCTCACCGACACAATTGACCAGTTGCTGGGCTACACATCTTGGAGAGACACAAAGGTGGCTGTAGTTATCTTTAACCGGAACAAGGATTTTTCGCGAGTGCTGACAGCCATTTCTGAAACGGCGAAGGCTCATTCCAACTTCAAGCGCGAATTGGTTGGCTCAACCGAGACTGTCTTTCGATATTGTTTCTTTCACAAGGACGACAGGAACCGAGAGTTGTTCTTGTCGATCCTAGCCTTTGATGTACCGCAGGCGATCGCACAATGATACCCAACCCTGCGCTCAAGCGGGACTGCGCAAAAGCGCGCAGCCCCTTAGTTCCCCGTTATGCGGTATGTAATGTGGACCGTAATCGCCGACAAGAATATGGAGCGAATGGATGAAAATTATCAAGAAACTGCGCGTTAAGAATTTCAAGAAATTCGCTGATGAGACATTCGAGTTTAATGACGACATCAACATCCTTGTGGGTGACAACGAATGCGGAAAAAGCTCGGTCCTTGAAGCCATCGAGCTCTGCCTGAACTTATGCCATCGTGGCCGGCCGATCTCGCCAGAAGTCTTGGCGGAGCTGTTCAACAGCGACAGCGTTGAAACCTATCTCAAAGGTGACAAGTCGCAGACATCGCTGCCAGAACTTTTGATCGAGGCGTATCTGGATGGTGACCCAAAGCTGAAGGGAACCAACAACAGCGAGGACGAGGATACGCAAGGCATTTCGCTAAGGATGTTGTTTAACTCCGATCTCTCGCCCTACTACGAACCGTTCATCGCATCGGGCGATGTCCTTACGGTTCCCTTCGAGCTCTACAAGATCGAATGGATGAGTTTTGCCTGGAAGCCATTGGTACAGATGGCAAGACCGATCGGCTGCCTATTCGTCGATCCGACGCGCCTGCATCCGACCTTGGGGCGATCGCGTTATATCAACAGCATCATAAACGCGTCGGTCGATAAGTACGCGCGTCCCACGCTCAACCTGAACTACCGGCAGCTGAAGATTCAGTTCAATGAAAAGCCCGACGTGAAAGCAATCAACGCGAAGCTGAATGAAGGGCATGAACTGACCGCGAAAAGCCTCAAGATAGTGGCCGACATCACGCCGTCCGGCAGCTGGGACAGCAATCTTGCGCTCGCCGTTGATGATATTTCTTTCTCGCACATCGGCAAGGGCGAGCAGAACCAGATTCAGATCAAAGTCGCCATCCAGAACAAGGCTAAAGATGCCGATATCGTGATGCTTGAAGAGCCAGAAAACCACCTCTCCCACATCAACTTGATTCAGCTGGTCTCTTACATCGAGCAGAAGAACACTGGAAAGCAAATTTTCCTGACCACACACAGCTCTTACGTGCTGAACAAACTCAGTATCAGCAAACTATGCCTGCTCGCGAGAGAGTACGTAAAGCTGAAAGATATTGATGCGAACACGGTCAGGATGCTGAAGCGTCTACCGGGGTACGACACCCTGCGCATGGTTCTCGCGCAGAAGGTCATTCTGGTCGAGGGTCCTTCCGACGAACTTGTCCTCAAGAAGATCTACCGCGGGCTAAAGGGACGTCTGCCAGAAGAGGATGGCATCGACATCATTGTCGTGCGAGGTATCGGCTTCAAGGTATACCTCGATATCGCCAAGGTGCTAGAACATCCAGTGCGCGTCGTGAAAGACAACGATGGCGATTACCAGAAGAACATCGTTGATTGGCGTAATGAGGATTACAAGGACTGCGATTTCATCGAGTGCTTTTCGCCGCAGGACAATGCGCAGTACTCGCTGGAACCTGCGCTTGTCGCGGCGAACAGCGACACTGTCGCGGCGCTCGATAAGCTCGCGAAAGTCATGTTGTCCTCACAGACCTACGATAAGGAGTATGCGGCATGCACGGATCTCGCAGACAAGCTCTCCTTCATGAATGGCTGGTATGACACCCCGAAGAAGAAGGTCGATTCGGCTATCCGCATCTTCGATACGTCTGAGACGATTTCCTACCCCGAATATCTGAAGAGGGCTATTACGTTTGAAATGTAAACTTCTTCTTGCGAGCGCCGGCGCTGGAAAGTCCGAACGGATTGCCAAAGAGGCGCTAAAATGGGCAGCGAGCGGCGGCAGGGTGCTGCTGCTCACGTACACGATCAACAACCAGTTCGAACTGGTGCGGCATATCTGCCGCCTCAACAAGGTCCAGCCCCACAACGTGGCGGTGAAGGGCTGGTTCTCCTTTCTGCTGGAAGACATGGTGAGGCCCTACCAGCGCTGCATCGTAACTGAGCGCATTTCCGGAATCATCATCAACTCCGCAAATCCCCATCTTGGCAGAAGCAAAAACGGCAAGAGATTCAATCTCCCTGGCTGTGCAGAGAAGATCAATGGCGGATGCAATCCGCTGCATTACGTGACAAAGCGGGACAACAGGGCCCACACGCATTACTTGGCGAAGCTCGCCGCGACTATCCACGAGCAAACGGGTGGTAAGCCCGCGCGCAGGCTTACCGAAATTTACGACGCGGTCTTCATCGACGAAATGCAGGATCTCGTGGGGTGGGACTTCGCCGTCATTCGTGCGATAGTGGATACTGGCATCAGTGATCTCGATTGTGTAGGGGACTTTCGGCAAGCGGTCTACCAGACCTCGGAGACGACAAAGAAGCCTCGAACGAGCACGGAAAAGATCGCCGAGTTCAAAGATATGGGGTTTGAAATCGACAACCTGGCGATTAGCTGGCGTTGCATTCAGAGCATTTGTGACCTGGCCGACCGCCTGCATGCGAAAGACGGCCTCTATGCGCCGACGAAATCGCTGGTCGCTAGTGTGCCGTCAGAGTACGCGGATCATCACGGCGTCTTCGCGGTCCCTGCCTCGCGCGTTGAGGAGTACGTCAAAGCATATAATCCCGTAATCCTGAGATGGGATCGTCGGACGCAGAGACAGTTTTGCGAGGGCCGAACGGTGTGCAACTTCGGCGAGTCGAAAGGGCTGGGCTTTGACAGAGTTCTGATAATCCCGCCCAACAGGCACGCGAAGTTCCTGTGCGGAAGCACGACTGCCTTTGACGATGCAAGTACCGACGACTCACGAAATAAGCTGTACGTAGGCATCACGCGGGCACGGTACAGCGTTGCCTTCTCGTACGAGGGCGGAAGCGTGATAAGCGGTGCGCAGATTTGGAATCCCGGTGATTGAACACTGCGGAAGCAGAATGTGCTGGGTACTATGGGAGCCTGAAAGGAGGTGCCAAGGCCAAACCTATTCACCACTTGGTGTCTGCTTCTGGCTGAAAGCGGAAAGGATGGACGGCACGAAGATACCGCATAACAATCGCATCCACCTGATAAACCTCCGCAGGCTCAGGTGATGCGTGACGTTGGGCGATAGAAGGCGGTGAGAGGCGGTGGCCATTAATAACCCTAACCAGAGAAAGGGGCAGAGCAGATGAGTGACGAAACAAAAGCGTGTCCGATATGTGGGGAAAGCATTAAGGCGGCGGCGATCAAGTGCCGGTTCTGCAATACCGATCTGGCCGCCTACTCGGCCGCGAAAGAAGCCGAGACTGAGAAGACTTTGTTCACTGGCCATCCAGCGGTCCTCTACAACTTCTGGCAATGGGTGGCCGTCATCTTTACGCTCGGCATCGCCTACCTCTTCTACTGGATCCAAAGCATCTCTACAACCTACCAGATAACAACGCAACGAGTCAGAATTGAACGGGGCATCTTCTCTAAATTGAAAGAAAATGTCGAGTTGTTTCGAGTTGATCACTTCGATCTGCACAAGCCGCTGGGAATGCGGCTTGCTGGTTATTGCCTCCTCCACCTTCGCTCGTCGGACACCAGCTTTCCGACGGTGGTGATCTTTGGCATCCCGAATCTGGAGTCTCTGGCCGACACGTTGCGCGAATGCTCGCTCCGCGAGCGTACGAGAAGGCGGGTGACTACGTTCGTCCAGGCGTGACGTGGCGCCCGTCGGAACGGGTGCAACAAGCTCTAACGGAAAGATTTGGAGCGCCTAACTTCGGCATCGGGCGCTTGAACGACCGTGGTAATACTGAGGAACCAAATGGCAAATAAAGAAGCCACAGCCCGAATCAAGATCAACAAGCTGCTCGAAGCGGCAGGCTGGCGTTTCTTTCCGGAAGGGAGCGCGCCCGCCAACATCCGCCTTGAGCCCAGCGTGACGATCAAGTCATCCGATCTGGAAGCACTTGGCGAGAACTGCGAGAAGACGAGCAAGGGCTTCATCGACTTTCTGCTGCTCGACACCAAGGGCTTCCCGCTCATCGTTCTTGAGGCCAAATCGGAGGACAAGAACCCGCTCGTCGGCAAGGAGCAGGCCCGCAAATACGCCAAGTCCCAAAACTGCCGCTTCGTCATCCTCTCCAACGGTAACCTGCACTACTTCTGGGACTTGGAACGTGGCAACCCCTATATTATCACGTCCTTTCCGACCCCGGACTCGGTGATCGGCTACCAGCAGGTCACGCCCAATCCGCAGCGTCTCATCGAGGACCAGGTCGGCGACGACTACATCGTGCTGACCCAGCGCCCGAACTACCAATCCGAAGCGGCGTGGCACAACGAGGCCGAACGCCCCGGCTATATAATGGCCAATAACCTGCGATTTTCTTAGGCCATATCAACTGAAGGCCATCCACACCCTGCAACGGGCCGTGAAGGAGGGCAAAGACCGCTTCCTCTTCGAGATGGCCACCGGCACCGGCAAGACTCTTGTCGCCGCCGCTGTAATCAAACTGTTTCTCCGTTCCAGCAATGCCAAGCGCGTGCTTTTTCTGGTGGATCGCCTCGAACTGGAGGATCAGGCCGGCAAGAAAGCTAACTCCCCACTGTTGGCCCTGTCCGCCGATTTCAAGACCGTCATCTACAAGGAGAACCGCGACGACTGGCGACGGGCGGAAATCGTTGTCACCACGGTGCAGTCGCTGCTATTCAACAACAAGTACCAGCGGCTCTTTTCGCCGACCGATTTTGACCTGGTCATCTCCGACGAAGCCCACCGCTCCATTGGCGGCAACGCCCGCGCCGTCTTCGATTACTTCATTGGCTACAAGCTCGGCCTTACCGCCACGCCCCGCGACTACCTCAGGCGATTTGACAAAACCAACCCTTCCACCCGCGACCCGCGCGAAGCCGAGCGCCGACTGTTGCTGGACACCTACCGCACCTTCGGCTGCGAGAACAGCCAGCCCACCTACCGCTACTCGCTGCTCGACGGTGTGAAGGAGGGCTACCTGATCAACCCCACGGTGGTGGATGCCCGCACCGAAATCACCACCGAACTGCTTTCCGAAAAGGGCTTCGTCGCCTCCTTCACCGACGATACCGGCGAAGACCAGCAGGAGGCCTTCAAGCAGCGCGAGTTCGAGAAGCGCTTCTTTGCCGACGCCACCAACCAGCTCTTCTGCAAGACCTTTCTGGAAAACACCCTGCGCGATCCAGTCAGCGGGGAGATCGGCAAATCCATCATCTTCGCCGTCAGCCAGAATCACGCCGCCAAGCTGGCGCAGATCCTCAACCAGATGGCCGACCGCATGTTCCCTGGCAAGTATCAATCGGACTTCGCCGTGCAGGTCACCTCGCAGATCCCCGACGCCCAGCTCTTCACCATCAACTTCGCCAACAACAACCTGCTCGGTTCGGCCAACTTCCTGCCCGCTTACAAGACCAGCAAGGCCCGCGTCTGCGTGACGGTTGGCATGATGACCACGGGCTACGATTGCACCGACATCCTGAATCTCGGTCTGTTTCGACCGATTTTCTCGCCGACGGATTTTATCCAGATCAAGGGGCGTGGCACCCGCAAGCACAACTTCCTCGAACAGCTTTTCGATGACAGCATCAAGGATGGCATCTTGCAACCGCAGAAGAAAGCATTCAAGCTCTTCGACTTCTTTGCTAACTGCGAGTACTTCGAAGAGAAGTTCAATTACGACGAGGTGCTGAAGCTTCCCCGGCCCCAGGGCAAGGGCCGCGGTGATGGCGGAGGCACAGGCCCGGTTGTGGTTGGCGGCGCCTACGAGCACCTCGGCGCGGATATCCTCTCGATGATCAAGGAAGAGACCATCGGTCTGGACGGCATGAAGATCGACCGCATGTTCTTCGAGAAGTTCGAGGACACGGTGCGCGAGAACGAGACCATCGCGAAAGCCGTCGAGTCAGGACAATGGGATCGCGTCATCGACTACGTGAACCGCGAGGTCTTCGACAAACCCGAGGAATACTACACCCTCGATAAGCTGCGTAAAGCCGCCGCCGTGGATCGCCGTCTCACCCTGCGGGAGATCCTGGAAAAGATCTTCGGCCTCATCCCGCGCTTCAAATCCAAGGACGAACTGCTGGAAGAGGAGTTCGCCAAGTTCGTTGCCGATACCAAACCCGAAGAGGCCGGGGCCATCCCGGCTATCAAAACCTACTTCAAGGCCTACGTCACCAGCGGCCAGGTGCGCCATATCATCGAGAACAAGCATTTCACCGATCTGGCCACCAACCCGGTCTTTTCCACCCTCGACTTCCGCGCCGTGCCGGCAAAGTACCGCACGCTCATTCCTGAATACGTCAAGGACTACGTCTCCTTGAACCAGTTCGCCGCATAAAGGAGTACCATGCTCGACACCGTCACCAAACGCCGCATCGACACCGCCCGCGACATTCTCGTCGGTAAAGTCCCCGATCCCAAGAGCCAGGTAGAGCAGATCACCATCGCCCTGATCTACAAGTTCATGGACGACATGGACGCCGAGAGCGAGGAGTTCGGCGGGAAGCGCAAGTTCTTCGCCAATGAGTTTGCCCGCTACGGCTGGGCCAAACTCATGCGCTCCGGCCTGGGCGGCCATGAGATCCTGAACCTCTACGCCGAAGCCATCGCCAAGATGCCGGAGAACCCCGGCATCCCGCTGCTCTTCCGCGACATCTTCAAGAACGCCTATCTGCCCTACCGCGACCCGGAGACCCTGCGCGCCTTCCTCAAGATCATCGACGAATTTACCTACGACCACAGCGAACGGCTCGGCGACGCCTTCGAGTATCTCCTCTCTGTCCTCGGTTCCCAAGGAGACGCCGGACAGTTCCGCACCCCGCGCCATATCATCGATTTCATGGTCGAAATCATCGATCCGAAGAAGAACGAGACCGTGCGTGACACGGCCTGCGGCACCGCCGGGTTCCTGATCTCGTCCTATAAGCACATTCTCAAGGCCAACACCGACGCCAAGGGCAACAGCACCCTGACGCCGGACGAAAAGGGTCGCCTCGCGCAGAACTTCGCGGGCTACGACATCTCGCCCGACATGGTGCGCCTGTCGCTGGTGAACCTGTACCTGCACGGTTTCGCCGACCCTCACATTTACGAGTACGACACGCTGACTAGCCAGGACCGGTGGAACGAATACTCCGATGTGATCCTCGCCAATCCGCCCTTCATGTCACCGAAGGGCGGCATCAAGCCCCACAACCGATTCTCGGTTCAGTCCAAGCGCAGCGAAGTACTGTTCGTGGACTACATGGCCGAGCACCTCACGCCCGGCGGCCGCGCCGGCATAATCGTGCCCGAAGGCATCATCTTCCAGAGCCAGACCGCCTACAAGCAACTGCGAAAGATGCTGGTGGAGGAGTACCTTGTCGCCGTCGTCTCGCTCCCGGCGGGTGTTTTCAATCCCTATTCCGGCGTCAAGACCTCGATCCTCATCCTCGACAAGACGCTGGCCAGAAAGACCAGCACCATCGCCTTCTTCAAAGTCGAAAATGACGGTTTCGGCCTCGGCGCTCAGCGCCGCCCCATAGACAAGAACGACCTGCCGCAGGCCCAGGCCGAGATCGGCGAATACCTGCGCCGCCTGCGGGCGGGCGAATCGGTGGAAGAGTTCCAGCCCACTTTGGGGCTGATCGTGCCGAAGGAGAAGATCGTGGCGAATGGGGAATACAACTTGAGTGGAGAGCGGTATCGGGAGAATGGGGTAAGAAAGACCATATACGAATGGACGGAACTTGGTACCATCACACTGGGCTCGCCGCAGTACGGCTCCGGGGCGAGTAAAGTGCCGTTTGATGGCAAAGTCCGCTACGTACGCATAACCGACCTTACCGACCGTGGAGAACTGAAGTCGAAAAACCCTGTCTCTCCATCCACTATCGAGCAAGATTGCTTTCTTAAGACGGGTGACCTGCTCATCGCCAGATCCGGCTCCGTCGGACGCACGTATCTCCATCGCGATCTACACGGAATCTACCAGTATGCTGGCTATTTGATCCGGTTTCGCATCGATCCCGCCAAAGCCCTCTCAGACTTCGTGTTCCACGTCACTCAATCCGATCCATGGCGGGAATGGATTCTCAGCAACTCCAAAACGGGAACGCTGACCAACATAAACGCGCAGCAATACTCCTCCTTTCGATTCCCCCTACCGCCGCTGGAGGTGCAGAAGGAGATCGTGGCGGAGATCGAGAGCTACCAGAAAGTCATCGACGGTGCCCGCGCCGTCCTCGACAACTACCGCCCCCACATCCCCATCCACCCCGACTGGCCGATTATTGAACTTGGTGAAGTCTGTAAAATCAAAGGTGGTTATGCGTTCAAAAGCTCTGATTTTGTGGAAACAGGTATTCAATTAATCCGAATGGGGAATGTAAAGAAAATGTTATTTGACCATCAGAACTCTCCTGTTTTTTTGCAAAATTCGTTTAAGAACGATTACCCGAGCTATGTC
>JAPLJX010000181.1 GCA_026388375.1 Deltaproteobacteria bacterium | reverse complement strand
GTGCAGCACCTGCCTGCGGGCCGCACACTGTCCCGTCGACGCGATCGCGGAATCCCCCAATGTGTACGACTACCCCCGGGCGCTGCGCCGCTATTTCAGCGATCCGAGCGCGACGCACGCGGCCACAGGGATCCAGGGCCGCGGAACGGAGGAGTCCAAGACCAACGATGTTACGCATCGCGTCGGTCCCGGCGAGGTCGGCGTTGCGATCGAGATCGGACGGCCCACACTCGGGATGTCGATTCTGGACATTCAGAAGATCACCCGGGCGATTGCCCGCGCCGGCGTCCACAAGATCGAGCCGCACAACCCGATCCACTCCATGATCGCCGACGAGGCGACGGGGGATCTGAAGCCCGAGATGCTCGGGGAGCGGGTGCTCTCGGCGATCATCGAAATCAAGGTAAAGCGCAATGAGCTCCGCGGCATCCTGCGGACCCTGAAGGAGGTCGCCAAAGAGGTGGACAGCGTCTTCTGCATCGACGCCTGCACCATCGTCGAACCGGGGCTCAAGATCCCAGAGGAGGTCCTGGAGAGCATCCGGGCGGAGGGTTTAACCTGGCGGCCGAACGCCAAGGTCAATATGGGCCTCGGACGGGCCTGGGAATAGGATAAAATTATGACGCACAGTCTGCACCGAGAAGGAAGTCTGGAATCGCTGGAGAGGGACTATGTCCTGTTCATCTACCCGGCGAGGGGATTCAATTACAAGGGGAGCGCCCCGAAGATCCGCCGCCTGGTCGAGCTGCTCTACCAGGCGGGGCCGGTCAACATGATCCCGACGTCGCTGCGCCGCAACATGTACAGCGGTGTGACGAACGAGGAAATCCTCGACAGCATTACCGTCGAGGGGACACGCGTCTACTCCGTCTTCAACGACCGGGAGAAGCTCAAGCAGGCCCTGATCCTGATCAAGGAAGCCGACGAGGGGATTTCGATCATGGTCAGCGGGATCACCGACCGCGTGAGGGAGTTCGCCGCGGAGCTCGGCATCAACCCCCACATGATCAACCTGTCGCTCGGCATACACGGACGGACGGACCGCCTGCCGCCCGCGGACATTCGGCAGTTCACGACGATGTGCGGCCACGGCGTCGTCTCACCCCACCTGGTCAAAGACATGATCCGCCGGGTCAAGACCGGGAAGGTCAGCGAGTGGGACGGGAGCGTGCTCCTGGCGGAACCCTGCACCTGCGGAATTTACAACCCCTGCCGCTCGGCAGAACTCCTCCGGGAGAAGTCACCGCTCTATACGGTGGACCGCTGGTAGCGGCGGGAGGAAAAAGATGAAGATCGGATTCATCGGTTTTGGAGGTGCAGGCTACGGCTTGGCCAAGGGGCTCCACCAGGCGGGCCTCACGGAGATCCTGTTTTACGACCGCATGCAGCAGACGCCGCCCTATGCGGAGGTGATCCGTCGCCATGCGGAAGAGACGGGCGCCTTGCCGGCAGGAAGTATGGAAGAACTCCTCTCCCGCGTGGGGGTCGTGATCTCCTGTGTCACCGGTGCGATGGCTGCATCCGTAGCGGAGGAGGCGGCGCCCTTCCTTCGACATTTCTCCACCGGGTCCCGATCCTTGCCTCAGGTGGCGGTGCGGACGCTTTCAGCTTGCGATGCAGCCCTATGAGATGAACATCCGGGTGGTCGGCGCTAAACCAGGCCAGGCCTCCGCGATCAAGATGTTCCGCAGCATTTTTATGAAGGGGATACTCTCCCTCTTTCTCGAAATGCTGACCGCGACACACCGCTACGGCGTCGACGAGATGGTCCTCGGCTCGATAGCGGAATCCCTGGACGGCGTCCCCTTCCTGGAGACCGCACGCCTCCAGATGACGAAGGGTGTCGTTAACGCCGAGCGAATGGCCCACGAAATGGAGGAGGTCATCGCGACCCTCGAAGGGATGGACCTCCCCGCCGGAATGTCCAGGGCAGCCATGGAAAAACTCCTCTGGTGCACCGGCTTCGGTTTGCGTGAACGGTACGGCGGCGAATTGCCAAAGACCCTCGCCGAGGTCCTTCGGGCGATGGAACCCCCTGCGAAGGGGTAAGGTTCCGGATATAAAAAGGGATGGGTTCATTCCCGCCCTGTGGTTTTTCTTCCCATGGGGAGGGGCAGGTTTATTAACATTTCACAGTTAACACGGGAGGTTACCAGATGAAACTTTGTTTTAACGCAGGACCGCAGCCGATGGAGGAGTATTTTTCCTTTGCCAAGGAGAACGGTTTTCCCTGGATCGAACTGAGCTGCAATAACCCGAACAATTTTCTGGACAAATGGAACCCCGCGCGGATCAGCGGCATCAAGAAGCTGCGCGACCAGGCCGGCGTCAAGTACGGCCTCCATTCGGCCTCGTTCGTCAACGCCGCCGAGATCGAACCGACGGTCCGCAAGGCCGTTCAGCAACACCTGATCGATTACGTCGAACTCGCCCACCAGTTGGAAGCCGAATACGTCGTTCTCCATTTCGGCTACCACTTCAGCCTCTTCATGGACCACGTCTTCGACTGCCTGATCAAGACCTATACGCCCGTCGTCGAACTGGCGGAGAAGTACAAACTTCCGATCGGGATCGAAAACATGAACAAGATCCACGAGGAGGCGGAGATCGCCTACCTCGGTGTCACCGTCGAGGAACTGGCGCGGGTCTTAAACGCGATTCCGTCCAAATATTTCGGTCTCACGCTGGACATCGCCCATGCGAGCCTTCTTCCCGGCGGTCCCGAATCTTTTATCGACGCTTTCCCGAACCGGATCATCAGCACGCACGTCAGCGACAACGATCTGATCCTCGACCGTCACGTCCCCGTCGGGAACGGCAAGATCGACTTCAAGCGCGTCTTTGGAAACCTCATGAAGGTGAATTTCAAGGGGACGCTGAACATCGAGCTGCCCCGGTCGAATGAGGACCGCGCACTGAGCAAACGGCGTCTGGAACCGATCCTCGCGGAGCTGGGGATACTGAAAGAGGCGCTAACACCGTAATATCCAGGTTCCCAGACCGGACGGGAGCGCCGTTTCAGAACCGGCAGCAGCAATCCCGTCCGGTTTTTTGTAAACACAGAGCTTTTTAAAAATATTTCATTTCGGAAGAAATCATGGCCTTTGACGGCGTCACCGTTGCGGTCCTCCTGATCATTTTTGTCTCGACGCTGGTTCGAGCGATATTCGGCTTCGGCCATGCCCTGATTGCCATGCCGCTTCTCGCGCTGACCCCGATCGGCATGAAGACGGCCACACCGCTTATCGCCCTGATTGCAATCATCCTGGGGCTCATCATCGTGAGGGACTGGCACATTGTCGATCTCCGGAGCATCTGGCGGCTGCTCGTCGCCACCGTTCCGGGGATCCCTCTCGGTCTGATTCTCCTCAAGGGGCCTTACGAAAACACGGGCAAGATCATCCTCGCCCTGATCATCATTGTCTTTTCCTGTTACGCGCTCTTCCGGCCCAGGCTGATCAGGCTGAAGCAGGAATGGACGGCCTACCCTTTCGGCTTTCTCGCCGGTATCCTGGGCGGCGCTTACAACTCGAACGGCCCCCCGATCGCGATCTACGGAACCCTCCGCAGATGGCGGCCCGACCGTTTCCGGACAAACCTCCAGGGCTACTTCTTCCCGTCTAGCGTGATCATCGTCGCCGGTCACGGTCTGGGTGGCCTCTGGACATCGGAGGTAGGCTGATACTTTCTCCTTTCCCTGCCTCTGCTCCCGCTGGCGATATGGATCGGAGACCGCCTCAACCGGACGTTTCGGCCGGAGCGTTTCGACCAATACATCCACATCCTCCTGATCCTCGTCGGGGTAATTCTCTTCTTCCGGACGGTTATTTCCGGTTCATCGCCGGGTAGACCGGAGGAATCTCACCTCCAGTCCCCCACAGATCCGTACGTGAGCCTCTCGACTCATACGGCTCGTGTCAGCCATTTTCTTGAAGCCTCTCGACTTCAAGTAGACGCAGATCCTTACCTGTACGCCTTTTCCTCATCCGCTCACCACCTGGGACCTTTCAATCCCAAGCAGCGTGAGGCGGTTTGAAGCCCGCTCCTGCAAGCCGACTTCGAGGGACCTACCCTCATCTCTCGTGCAACATCGTGGCGCAACGGTTGATACATACTTCTTCCTGCTACACACGTCCCCGTCGTCAAGAAACATTCATGATAACAAGCGGTAATGCGGTAGCAGGGACATGAATAAACCAGGATAGAATCGTTTCAGGTTCTTCATGAAAGCCTTTTTTCAGAAGTCAGCCACATCCAGGGTTTTTACTTGACTTTGCCGTGTGACCATCTTATTAGTTTTCGGTTTGGTTTTGTCTGGGTTTCCGAAACTCGGAGAGCGGGCGAGGCTTCCGGGGTGTGACCCTGTGAAACAGGTTTTCCGGTTAAAATCAGGAGAACCCCCTGTGGCAATACGGTAGAGGGAAATGGGAGGACTATGGAAAAGAAAATAAATCATTACAATCGCATATCGGCCCTGTTTTTCATCGGTGTCGGGATGTTTTTCTCTTTCTACGGACGGACCGTAGAAATTGGCGCCTGGAGTGAGCCGGGTCCGGGTTTCATGCCTTTCTGGTCCGGCATTATCCTGACCATCATGGCCGTTTTTCTTCTGCTGGGGAGTTTCAAGCGGAAGGAATGGCAGGTCATGCCGCCCTTCTTTCCGCTTGCCGATTCATGGAAGCGGGTACTCACGGCCTTTCTCTCCATGGTTGCCTATCTGCTTCTCTTCGAACTACTCGGGTTTACCCTCGTCACCTTTATTTTCATCGCGTTTCTTCTCAAAACGGTCTTTCCCCAGAACTGGAAGCGTACCCTGATCGTAGCGTCCGCCACAGCGATTCTGGCCCGATTGATCTTCATCAATTTTTTGCGAACCCAGCTTCCGCTGGGGTTCCTTGGCTTTTAGGAGGTGATCTGTGGATTTGCTGAATCATCTTGTCCTCGGCTCCCAGGTCCTTTTTACGCCGATCAACATCTTCTTCTGCTTTATCGGTGTCCTGATGGGGACGCTGGTCGGCGTGCTTCCCGGCCTGGGACCCACGGCGGCCATTGCCCTCCTTTTGCCCAGCACCTTTCACATGACCCCTGTCACGGCGATCATCATGCTGGCCGGGATTTACTACGGGGCCATGTACGGAGGTTCGACCACCTCGATCCTGGTCAATATCCCCGGCGAGGCGGCCTCGGTGATCACCTGTCTCGACGGTTACCAGATGGCCCTGAAGGGACGTGCGGGACCTGCCCTGGGCATTGCTGCTTTCGGCTCCTTCATTGCCGGAACGCTCTCCATCATCGGCCTGATGCTCGTGGCTCCTCCCCTGGCCAAGTTTGCCCTGGCTTTCGGACCACCCGAATATTTTGCCTTGATGCTCCTGGGCATGGTGGTGCTCATCTACCTTGCTGCGGGTTCCATGCTGAAGGCCCTGATGATTGGCGTCTTCGGTCTGCTGCTCAGCACGATCGGCATGGACAGCATTTCGGGCACCCAGCGGCTGACCTTCGGCATCCTCGAATTCAGCGACGGCGTGGGCCTGATCCCGGCAATCATGGGACTCTTCGGCGTAGCCGAAGTCATCGTCAATCTCGAAGAGGGGATCACAAGGAGTGTCGTGACCACCAGGGTCAGGGACCTCATGCCCAACCTTCAGGACTGGAAGGATTCCATCTGGCCGATCCTGCGAGGCTCGGTACTGGGGTTCTTCATCGGCATTCTTCCCGGGCCGGCGCCGGTGATCTCCGCCTTCACCTCCTACGCCGTCGAGAAGAAGCTCTCTAAATATCCGGAGAGGTTCGGCACCGGGGTCATCGAGGGCGTGGCCGGTCCGGAGTCGGCCAACAATTCCGCCACCGGAGGGGCCTTTATTCCGCTGTTTACTCTGGGCATTCCGTGCAACTCGGTCATCGCGGTCCTGCTGGGGGCCTTCATGATCTACGGCATCCAGCCCGGGCCGATGATGATTGACAAATATCCCGATCTTTTCTGGGGGACAGTCATGAGCATGTATCTGGGCAATGTTATGCTCCTGGTGCTTAATCTGCCCCTCATCGGCATCTGGGTACAGGTGCTGAAGGTGCCCTATCCGATCCTTTTCCCCATTATTCTGCTCTTCTGTCTCATCGGGGTTTTCAGCCTGAATTACAGCTCCGTGGAAGTGGCCCTGATGATCGGCTTCGGCATCTTCGGCTATCTGGCCCGGAAGTTCCAGTATGAAATGGCGCCCCTGGTCCTGGCCCTGGTCCTGGGGCCGATGATGGAGAGCAATGTGCGTCTTTCCCTGGTCATCTCTCAGGGAGATCCCATGATCTTCGTGACCCACCCCATCTCGGCAGGCCTTATGGCCGTGACTTTCGTTTTGCTGGTTTCCCCCTTCATCCCCTGGATCGGCAAGCGCCGCAAAAAACTCCAGGAAAAGGTAGGGGGAGAAGAGGTGTAGTTTCAGATCATTTGGAGAAGGTGCTGAGTTAATTAAACGGTTGTTCAGAAAGGATGGTACGATGAAAAAGATATCTCTTTGTTGGCTGGCAGTTGCCTTTTTACTGGTTCCCGGTCTGGCCATCGGTGCGGCCGATTTTCCCAAGGGACCTATCACCTACATCATCCCCTTTAATCCGGGCGGGCAGTCCGACGTGGAAGCGCGCTTGCAGCAGCCCTCTCTGGAGAAAAACCTGGGGACGAAGATCATTGTGGAATACAAACCGGGCGCCGGCGGGGCTCTGGCCTGGACCCAGTTCAGCAAGGCCAAGCCGGATGGGTATACGGTCTGCGGGATCAACATTCCCCATATCATCCTGCAGCCGCTCTCCCAGAAGGATGCCGCCTTCAAGACGGTGGATCTGAAGCCCCTTTGCATCTTTGAATCGACGCCCATCGGTCTGGCGGTGAAAAAAGGGTCGAAAATAAACACACTGAAGGAATTCATCGACTTTGCCAAGGCGAACCCCGGCAAGATCACCGTCGGCATCTCGGGCAAGCTCTCCGGTCATCACATGGCCTCGCTGCAGTTTGAGAAGAAGACGGGCACCAAGCTGACGCTGGTCACCTTCACCGGGGCGGCGCCCCAGGCGACGGCGCTTCTGGGCGGCCATATCGAAGCCATCTGGGGGAACTCCTCCGACCTGGTCAGCTATCAGAACGACATGAAGGTCCTGGCCATCGGCACGGAAAAGCGGATGGACACCCTGCCCGATGTGCCGACTTTCCAGGAACTGGGCATGAAGTTCTATCCTCGGATCGACCGCGGCGTGGCCGTGCCGAAGGATACGCCGGCCGACATTGCGGCGAAGCTGGAAAAGGCATTCCTGGATACGGTAAATGAGAAGGAGTACCTTGCGAAGATCACCAAGGCGGGCTTTGTGGCCATGGGTCTGAACAGCAGGGAGGCCATGAAGTACATCGCCGAGGAGACGGAGGAGTATACGAAGCTGTTGGTGGAACATGATCTGCTGCTGAAGAAATAGATCCCCATACCCGCTTTTTCTGCCTGCGGGCACCCCACGGAAGGTTCCCGCAGGCAGAGAGATCCTCTTAAGCGTTAGCATCATTCTGCAATATTCCTGAAATATCCGTCCGCCCATCGGAAGCGCTTATGGCACTCAGTCTTTTCCAGATCGTCGCGATGGCCGTTCTGATTCTCCTGGCGGCGCTCATCAAGACCGGCTTCGGGGTAGGGGCGGGCATCTTCATCTCCGCCACGCTCTGCCTGGTTATCCCTCCGAAGATGGCCATCGCCATCGGCGGTCCCGTCATGTTCCTGACCGACATTCTGCCTGTCTACCATTACCGGAAAGAGATTCATAAGCCGATCCTTTTTCTCCTCATGTTTGGTTCTCTCGGCGGCATCGTCGTCGGGGGCATGATCATGAACTGGATCCCGGACAAGTGGTTCATCAAGATGGTAGGCATCTTCTGCGGCGTCT
>JAPLJX010000380.1 GCA_026388375.1 Deltaproteobacteria bacterium | reverse complement strand
TCAACGGCCAGAAGACCTTCATCAGCAACGGGATCAACTGCGACCTCCTGGTCCTCGCCGCCCGCAACCCCGGTGAAGAGAACCCCCACGCGGCGGTCGACCTCTACCTCGTCGAGGCGGCGACCCCGGGATTCGAGAAGGGGAAACAGATCAAGAAGATCGGCTGGCACAGCCAGGATACGGCGGAGCTCTACTTCACCGACTGCCGGATTCCGAAGGCGAACCGCCTCGGAGACAAGGGAACGGGCTTCCTGAAGCTCATGATGAAACTCCAGCAGGAGCGGCTCGTCTGCGCGATCGGCGCCGTGGCGGCAGCGGAATACATGCTGGAAATCACGATCAAGTACTGCAAGGAGAGAACCGCGTTCGGGCGGCCGCTGACCAAGTTCCAGAACACGCAGTTCGAGATCGTCGAGATGGCGACCGAGGCGAGACTGGGGCGGACCTTCGTCGACAAGCTGATCGCGGACCACATGGAGGGGAAGAACATCGTCGTCGACGTCTCGATGGCAAAGTACTGGACAACGGAGATGGCCTCCCGCACGGCCGACCGCTGCATGCAGCTCTTCGGCGGCTACGGCTACTGCGAGGAGTACCCGATCGCCCGGGCATGGAGGGACATCCGCGTGACCCGGATCTTCGCCGGGACGAACGAGATCATGAAGACGATCGCCGCGCGGTTCATGGGGTTATAAGGATGTGGCGCAGGGTCGTGTTTCCGACGGGGCACGGATCTTTTTTCGACCATGCACGTCCTCGCTTCGCTGCCGGACCGCAAAGTCGAGCCCTGCGGGCGCTCAGACATGCGTTACGGCGGGCGCTAAACTGCGGCGGCATGGTGCCCGAAAAAATCTCCAATGTGCCCCTCCCGAAAACACGACCCCGCGCCACTCGGTAATTGGGGAAATGAGGAGAAGGAAATGGCCGGACCGTTGTAGGGATTGCGTAATTCCTGGGTAATTCCTGGTAATTCCTGGGACAGTATACTTAATTCTTGACATTTTCTGAAGATGTCGGCAACGTTTCATTCATGGCACGGATAGCGAGGGTCGTCATACCGGGCATACCTCATCATCTCACGCAGCGGGGAAACCGCCGCATGCAGACTTTTTTCAGCGACGATGATTATCGAGAATATATTGCCCTGATGGCCGATTCCTGCCGGCGTTATGAAGTTGATGTTTGGGCGTATTGTCTCATGCCCAATCACGTTCATTTCATTGCCGTTCCGTCGCAGCCCGACAGCTTCCGTCACGCAATGGGAGAGGCGCATCGTCGTTATACGCGACATGTCAATTTTCGCGAGAAATGGCGGGGGCATCTCTGGCAGGAGCGGTTTGCGTCCTATCCGATGGGTGAAAATCATCTCCTTGCCGCTGCTCGTTATATTGAGATGAACCCGGTACGTGCAGGTTTGGCTCTGGAGCCGTGGTCATACAAATGGAGCAGTGCCGGCGCCCACGCGAGGGGTGTTGATGATGAGCTGGTGCAGGTGGGTCCACTGCTGGAGATGGTGAATGACTGGCGCGGTTTTATAGGGGAAGATATCACCGGGGAAGAGATGGAGCGTTTTCGTCGACATGAACGAACAGGTCGTCCCATGGGAGATATGGCTTTCATAGAACGAATCGAGAAGTCCAGTTGCCGCGTTCTGCGACCCAAAAAACCGGGACCGAAAAAGCAAGATACCTGTAATTAAGTATACTGTCCCCGGAACTACCCGGAACTAGGAGTCAGCCATGCCTGGTGAGCTGAATAAAAGAAAATTCCAGCGCCTTGAACTACCGCTTGAAGTAACGGTCGAGATTGTATCTGCTCAGGAGGCTCCAAAGGGCCTGCCCATACTGCACGTAAAAAGCCGAAATATTTCAATAAACGGGATCTGTCTCGAAACAAAGTCCGTCGAGGTGAATGGTGTTAATTTGCTTTCAGGTCATCCTTTTGCACGGGAAAACCTTTTACACCTCAGCATCGAGCTTATTCCAGAAGAGCCGCCGTTGATGGTAACCGGGGTGGTTCAATGGTATGACGTTGCTCGTGACATACCAGAATTCATCTGTCGGCTGGGGGTTGTATTCATAGAGATCAAGGACGGCGATAAAGACCAGCTTGCTATATTTTTGAAGAAATATCAAAAAAACAAGGGATCTTTAAAAAAATTATTCCATACATGGACCTCCTAAGGGTCTGAGAATTCTGGGGATAGTTTATTTATTTTTCACCAAATTACGCTTGAGAATAAACAATATTACTATCGCTAATCATTATTATTTTCAGATATT
Organism: Deltaproteobacteria bacterium; assembly: GCA_026388375.1. Classification (GTDB taxonomy): domain Bacteria; phylum Desulfobacterota; class Syntrophia; order Syntrophales; family UBA5619; genus UBA5619. The sequence continues at coordinate 10,158 of JAPLJX010000380.1, read as the reverse complement.
CCAGGCGTGTGTTTGTGAACGAGAGAGACGTGGGCATGAACTGGATGAACTCGAATAAAGATTCTGAACTCCGCTGATGCCCGTCATCCGAATGCATTGACAGGGGAATATCGAATGGCTGGACCTTTGAAGGGACTGAAGATCCTCGATTTTACGACGCTGCTGCCGGGGCCGTACGCGACGATGATGCTTGCGGACCTCGGGGCGGAGGTGCTGCGGATCGTCTCCGGCTCCCGACCGGACCTGACGGCCTTCATGCCGCCCTTCCTCCCGGGGACGAATCTTTCCGTGGCCATGGCCTGTCTCGGACGGGGGAAGCGCTGCATGACGCTCAACCTCAAGGACCCCAGGGCGGTCGCCATCGTCCGGCGCCTCGTCGCTGAATACGACATCCTGATCGAGCAGTTCCGCCCCGGCGTCATGGCAAAGTTCGGCCTGGATTATGAGACGCTCAAGACGGCGAACCCCGAACTGATCTACTGCTCGCTGACCGGATATGGCCAGACGGGGCCGCTGAAGAACCGGGCGGGCCACGACATCAACTACCTCGCCCGCTCCGGGATCATGTCCTACTCGGGCCGGAAGGAGACCGGTCCCGTTCTCACCGGGATTCAAATCGCCGATGTGGCGTCCGGGTCGAACAACGCCGTCATCGGCATCCTCGTCGCGGTGGTCCACCGGCAGAGGAACGGCGAGGGGCAGCACGTCGACGTCTCGATGACCGACGGCGTCGTCGCCTTCAACGCTCTCTCCGGCGCCGCATTCCTCGCGGACGGCACGGAGATCGGCTTCGAGACGGGATTCCTGAACGGCGGTTCCCTCTACGACTTCTACGAGACGAAGGAGGGAAAGTTCCTCAGCTTCGGCGGTCTGGAGCCCCAGTTCTTCGCGGCCTTCTGCGAAACCATCGGACGGCCCGATCTGATCGAAGGTGGCGTTGCCCCACCGGATCTTGCCCGCGTCAAGGAAGAAGTTCGCGCAATCCTGAAGAGCAAGACGCGGGACGCTTGGCTGGTGCTCTTCGCCGACGTGGACGCCTGCGTGGAGCCGGTCCTGTCGCTCGGCGAGGCCCTTGCGGATCCGCTGGTCTCGGCGCGGGGCATGGTCGTGGAGGTGGATCTGCCTGACGGCGGGACGGTCCGGCAACTGGGCCACCCGATCCGCTATTCGGCCACACCGCCGGAATACCGGGCAGCGGGCTGCACCGCGGGCGCCCATACGCGAGAGATTCTCCGTGGACTCGGCTACCGGGATGAAGAAATCGACGATTTCGAACAAACGGGGCTTTTCAAGTAGTTTTGGGGAAGAGGTGTGTGCTATGGACAGTTCTTTCAAGATCGAAAAAGAGGCGAACGTGGCCTGGCTGATTCTGAACCGGCCGAAGCAACGCAATACGATGACCTGGCCGTTCTTCACGGAGCTTGCGGAGCACTTTGCCGCCTTGGACGACGATCCGGAGATCCGGGCGGTCGTCATCCGGGCGGAGGGGAAGATGTTCACAGCCGGTCTCGACCTCGTCGCGGCGGAGTCGCTCCTCGGAGACGGCTCGGCCTCCTACCGGGAAGGTCTGCGGAAGAAGATCCTTGACCTTCAGGAAGCATTCAGCGCCATCGAACGCTGCCGAAAGCCGGTGATTGCCGCAGTCCATGGCCACTGCATCGGCGGCGGGGTGGATCTGCTTTCGGCCTGCGACATCCGTCTGGCCGCCAAAGACGCCATTTTTTCAATCCGGGAGACGCGGATCGGGATTATCGCCGACATCGGGACGCTCCAGCGTCTTCCGACCATCATCGGCCACGGCTGGTGCCGCGAGCTCGCGCTCACCGGCCGGAACTTTACCGCGGCGGATGCCCTGAAGATGGGGTTCATCACCCATCTCTGCGAGGACCGGGAGTCTCTCTACGGGGAGGCGAAGGCCCTTGCCGACGAGATCGCCGGCCTCCCCCCGCTCGCCGTCCAGGGAACGAAAGAGGTGCTTCTCCACGGCCGCGACCACGGCGTCTACCCGGGGCTCCACTACGTCGCCCAGAAGAACGCCGCGCAGATCCCAAACGACGATATGATCGAGGCCGTGGCGGCCTTCCTCGAAAAGCGGAAGCCGATCTCCGGACGCGAAGGGTTTTCAATGATCAATAAATCATTGACCAATGGCTCTTTATCGCTCAGAATAAAATGGACAACTACAAACCGCATGCCTTCACGGACCTGATGCGGGATAAAAAGGAGGAGCCATGGCACCGTCAAAAGTCTGGTACATGAACGCCCGGGCGAGGCGATTTCTCGAATCGACGGCCATCAAGGGCCGCCAGATCCTGGAGCGGTCCGGCTGGTTGGATCGCCTGCAGAAGGGCGACATCGTGGCGGTGAAGACCCACATGGGCGAGGCCTACAATGTCGGGTACCTCCGGCCCGTGATTATCCGCACGCTTGTCGATCTTCTGAAGGAGAGGGGGCTGCGTCCCTTCGTCACCGATACGACGACGATGCCCTACCACCCCTGGATCAGCCGGACCCTGGCGATGGATCATCTTGAAACCGCTAACAAGAATGGTTTCAATCAGGGGTCGGTCGGCTGCCCAATCGTGATGGCCGACGGCTGGCTCGGGACCGATGACGTTCTGGTCGACCTGCAGGGCCGGGGGAACTACCTGAACAAACAGTTCGTGGCCCGTGCGATCGCCGACGCCGACGCGCTTCTGTCGGTGGCCCATTTCAAGGGGCATCCGGCCGGCGGGTACGGGGGATCGCTGAAGAACATCGGTGTCGGCGGGGCGAGCAAACGGGGCAAGATGAACCTTCACGGCGCTCTGGCCGGCGACAAACCCGTGATCGACGCCAAACTCTGTCCGGGCCGCCGCTGCGAGTGGTGGCAGGTCTGCGAGGACTGCTGCCCCGAAGGGTCTATCCAGGTGACGGATCGGGGGCTGGAAGTGGACCTGGAGAGCTGCGTCTACTGCTTCGCCTGCGCCAACCTCTGCGTCAACATGGCGGGCTTCAAGGCGATCCAGCGCTTCGACCACCTGCCCACCCTCGGACGCCGCATTGCAGATTCGGCGCTCGCCGCGATGATGACCAAGGAGGAGGGGAAGGCCTTCTTCCTCAATTTCGCGATGGACATCTCTCCCAGTTGTGACTGCTACGGCTGGACCGACACCCCGATCGTCAACGGTCTCGGGATCCTGGCCTCCTACGACCCGGTGGCGGTCGACAAGGCCTGCATCGACATGATGAACGCCGCTCCGGGCCTGCTCAACTCCGAGGCGGAGGAGTTCGGCGTGCTGGAGGCGGGCTCGAAAAAGCTTAATGTCATCAAGGGAAAGGACATCGAGGCCCAGATTTACGGCGGCGTGGCCAACGGCCTCGGTTCGGCCGACTACGCAATCGAAGAGGTGCCACTGGATCGGAGCCAGGCGGCAATCAACACCGTTTACCCCGAGGTGCGCGCCCGGAAACTCAAGGGGATGTATGCGAAGAACCATCCCCTCAAGGGGCTGGACACGGCCTCTTTCGGACGGCCGACCGAGGGGGTGACGGACCCGCGTCATCCGAAAAAGTAGCCGGGATCGCCTGAAGGGCTCAATCCGCCTTTCTCGAAAAGCGTAAGCCGATTTTTATCAACTTCCGCTCAATGTCATTGACTTCCACCTCACCTCACAAAAGCAATGGCTTATACAAGTTCTATTTCCCCCAGCTCCACCATATCTTTGTGCTCGGCTTCGCCGTACAGGTCAATGACTTCCTTCACGGGACCATGGATTTCGCCTGCTGCCTCGATTTCATATTCGTGTAGCGGCGCATAAGCCCCAATGCCTTTTCCTTCGGGATTCACCGTTTCCTTCGGATCACGACCTTTTTCTATCCGAATCCCCGGGGAAAGTGATCCAAAAAGAGTTTTCAATTCGTTTCCTAATTTCCGGGAATAGGCGTGATAGCTGAACTTAAAGTAGGCTTCGGTAAGTTCCCTCTCCGAAACAATTTTAAGGGTATTTTTGAGAGTTCTCTTTTCGATAGCCTCTCGGATCATTTCCTGCAATCGGCAATCTACAATCAGGGCAGCCCGGTCCTCCTTTGCACCAATGAGGCGCATTAATTGTCCGAACTTGCTTTCGTTTTCGATATGGTGTTCGATTCCGAATATTGCTTCACCCTGCAGCCCCCTCCCTTCAAGAAACCCCAGGACAAAACCTTTCATGAAATCGAATGGCCCGTCAATAATCACTTCACAGTAATCTTTCATCATGTCCGATAACCTCTCAATCAGTATCACAGAACAAAGAACTTGCTCCCATATGCATTAAGGATAAGAAAAGTATCCTTGTTTGTCAAGGAAAGTTTACCAAATATAGTGTTGGATCCTGGTGATTATGGAAGCGATACCGCACCCCCTATTTTGTGGTCAAACTCCTCTTGACACACAAAATCCTTCTTCATATACTCCCACCGTGAAAAAGCAATGCCTTATCAATTATTATTGATTGGGTTTATTTTAGATAATTTAAATTTCTCAAAACAGAGCAGTTCTCAATAATATTCTAAAATAGAGAATTGAAATGAAGGTAAAAGAAACTTTAAAGTGGGCAAAGAATAGCGGCAATTTAATTATTGCATCTTTTAAAGCTTTTATGGAAGACAGGGCTTTAACAATGAGTGCTGCTCTTGCTTACTATACGGTTTTTGCAATGGCGCCTTTGCTTATCATGTTTATTTCCCTGGCGAGCCTTTTTTATGGTGAAGATGCCATAAACAGAACGTTATTCCAGGAAATAAATGGTCTCGTAGGTAATCAGGCAGCTTTACAGATCCAGGATATTATCCGCAAGATAAGTCTTGAAAAGAATTCTACTTTTGCTGTAATTTTGGGAGTAATCATTTTATTTATTGGAGCTACAGGTGTATTTATAGAAATGCAGGAGTCTATTAACCAGATCTGGCGTGTAAAAGCAAAACCTAAAAAAGGCTGGGAAAAGATGCTGATAAACCGGGTATTATCTTTTTCTATGATCATAAGCCTTGGATTTCTTTTAATTGCATCTTTGATTATTAATGGATTAATCCTTGCCCTGGGTGATCAATTGCGTCAGTATTTTCCCGATCTGACAATTTTACTGATCAATATTTTTAATGTTGGGCTTACCTTCATCATTATCTCAGCCCTCTTTTCAGTAATTTTCAAGTTTTTACCCGATGTAGAAATAGGCTGGAAAGATGTTCGCATCGGCGCAATTTTCACAGCCACATTATTTATTGTCGGAAAATTTTTAATCGGAATATATATCGAAAAAGTTGGTCCGGGCACTGCATACGGGGCAGCAGGCTCCATCATTGTAATTCTGGTGTGGGTTTATTATACTTCGGCAATTCTGTATTTCGGTGCAGAATTTACCCAAGTTTATTCAGAATGTTATGGTGGAAAAATTAAACCTGCTTCATACGCAGTTCATATTATACAAACCGAAGAAGAAGAAACCGTTAAAGTTCTTCCTCCTCAGGAACACGAAGTAGAACAAAATAAAACACAATAAAGCAAACCTTACGAACATCAATCGTTGAAAGGAGATTTACTTATGGCCAGCTTGATCATCGATCCACGGGATCAGAAGTTCGTTCTTTATGAAATGCTCAATGTCGAGGAGCTCTGCAAAACGCCGCTCTACGCGGACTTTTCGAGGGACATGTTCGACATGGCCCTGAACGAGGCGGAGAGGTTCGCCACGACCGCCATTTTCCCCACCCTCGCCGAGGGGGACCGGGAGGGGTGCCGGCTGGAGGGGGGGAACGTCTATATCCCCAAGTGCTACCACCGCTGCGCCCAGATCTATCGGGAGGGGGGCTGGTCAACGATGAACGTCGCCGCCGAAGACGGCGGCCAGGGTTTCCCGCGGGTCGTCACCGTGGCGGCCAAGGAGTGGTTCAGCCACAACAGCGCCTTCACCAGCTACTTCTCCCTGACCGAAGGGGCCGCCAACCTGATCGAAACCTACGGCACGGAGGCGCAAAAAAAGAGATACCTGCCGAAGATGCACGAGGCCGTTTGGGGCGGGACGATGGCCCTGACGGAGCCCGGCGCGGGCACCGACGTGGGAAACCTCAAGACGAAGGCGATCCGCCAGGCGGACGGAACGTTCCGCCTCCAGGGGACAAAGATTTTCATCACCTCCGGGGACAGCGACATCATGGAGAACATCATCCATCCCGTGCTGGCCCGGATCGAGGGGGACCCTCCGGGGACCGGCGGGATCTCGATCTTTCTCGTCCCCAAGTTTCTCGTGAACGACGACGGGACGCTGGGAAAGCGGAACGACTTCGCGATTGGAAAGATCGAGGAGAAGATGGGGATCCACGGTTCGGCCACCTGCCTGATCAACCTGGGCGACAACGGGAAGTGCTACGCGGAACTCCTGGGCGAGGAGCGTCAGGGGATGAAGATCATGTTCCAGATGATGAACGGCGCCCGGATCGGCATCGGGATCCAGTCCCTCTCCGGCAGTTCCATCGCTTACCTCCACGCCCTTCAGTACGCGAAGGAACGCCTCCAGGGCTCGTCGCTTGCGGAAATGAAAAACCCCGCGGCCCCACGGGTGCCGATTATCCAGCACCCCGACGTGCGGCGGATGTTGATCTGGATGAAGGCCCACACCGAAGGTTTCCGGGCGCTGCTCTACTTCGCCGCTCTCTGCGTGGACCGCTGCGAGGCGACCGACGACGAGGCGGCCAAGGAGAAATACAATGGATTCCTGGAGGTCCTCACCCCGATCTGCAAGGCCTACTGCTCCGATATGGCCTTCCGGGTGACGGAGACGGCGATCCAGGTTTACGGCGGATACGGCTACTGCTCCGAATACCCGGTCGAGCAGTTTCTCCGCGACGAAAAGATCGCCTCGATCTACGAAGGGGCGAACGGCATCCAGGCGCTTGATCTGGTGGGGCGGAAGCTCGGGCTCAAGAAGGGGATGTACTTCATGAACCTCTTGGGCGAGATGGGCGCGACGATCGCCAAATATCAGCCGGCCCTGCCCGATCTGGCCCCCGACGTCCAGGCCGGGGTGAACACGCTGGCCGAGACAGCGATGCTCTTTGCCGCAAGTGGGAAGGCGGGGAAATTCCTGATTCCCGTATCCAACGCCTATCCCTTCCTGATGCTGATGGGACAGGTCGTCACGGCGTGGCTTCTCCTCTGGGAAGCGGGTGTGGCGAAGGAGAAGTTGGGCGCCCCGGACGGCGGAGGCGCGGACAAGGCTTTCTACGAAGGGAAGCTCGCGACCGCCCGGTATTTCATCAAGCACGTCCTGCCCGAGGTGGATGCGGCGGCGAAGGCCATCAAAAGCGGGGATCTCTCGATGATGGAGATCGCCGACGAGGGCTTCGCCTCCTGAAAAGTTTTTGACCGGGCATAGGGGCCTTCGCGCCCCTATGCCTTTTCTTTTTCCTTTTTCTCCGTTACGCAGTAGATTCCTTCTCCGGCCATGGCCGGGCCGAAGCACTGGTTGTCCGAAATACAGGCGGATTTCGCAAGGTTCCCGGATTTCCAGCGGTTGATCAGACCGGGCTCCCGGATCAGCGGGCGGCTCATGGAGATATAATCGGCGATTCCTTCGGAAACGATGCGCTCGGCCATCCGAAACGAGCGGTTCCCTCCGACCAGAATCAGCGGAACGCCCGTTCGCTCTTTCATGGCTTTCGCCTCCTGCCGGAAATAGGCCTCCTTCTCTTCCGAATCGATCCTCGTTCGGCTGGGGCTGAGTTTGCCGCCGGTCAAGAACCCGCCGCTCAGTTCGATCGCATCGATCCCGCCCTGGGCCAGCATCTTTCCCACCTGGAGAGAATCTTCAAGACCGAGGCCGTTATCGATAAAATCACGGCCGTTCATCTTGACCAGCACCGGGTAGTCCGGCCCCACCGCGCTCCGGACGGCCCGGAGCACATCCAGCAGTGCCCTGGCCCGGTTTTCGATGCTTCCGCCGTATTCATCGGTGCGGCGGTTGAAGGCCGGCGAGAGGAACTGGCTCAAAAGATACCCGTGGGCCGAATGGATCTGCACGCCGTCAAAACCGGCCTTTTTCGCCCTTGTCGCCGCTTCGGCGAAGGCAAGGACGATCTGTCCGATCTCCTTTTGAGTCAGCTCCGTGCGTGGAGATTTGGCGATTCCTTCGATGTTGGAAACCGCAAGCGGAGGATGTCCGGTCAGACCGGAATCGGCAAAAAAGCCGGCGTGGGCCAGTTGCAGCACCATTTTCCCGTTGTTTTCATGAACCGCATCGGCCATGGCTGTCAGGCCCGGAAACAGATCGTCACTGTAGACCCCCAGTTGCCGGGACCCGGCCTGTCCGTTTCGGTGGACATAGGCGTGGCTCGATATGATCAATCCGACACCGCCTCGGGCGAGAGCGACCATATAATCAATGAGCCTGGGTGTGGCGCTGCCGTCAGCGCCGGCCATCCCCTCCCAGGTGGCCGACCGTACGAACCTGTTTGCCAGTACCATTCCATTGAGCCGGGTTTCCTCGAAAAGATTTGCCATGGTCTCCTCCTGCCATCTTATTGTTTTCTGTTGGGGAAAGGATACGGGGGCGGGCCCTGTGTGTCAAGGAGATTGTACGGATTGGTCGAACGACAACGCCTCGATACCGGAACATGATACGGCGCGGAGAGTATGCCCTTCGGCATGAACAGGAAAAATTACTACCCATAGCGATTCAAAACGTCAACTTAATCTGGCTGCCTGAGATACCTCTTGCTTGACCTGCGGTGAATAGCGGCCTTATTCGACGCAATAAATGCGGAGATTGTTCTTGCTTTTTGCGGCGAATACGCGGCATAATATCGCCGAGGAGTGTCAGCGAATCATGAACTATATCCACAACAGGAACGATTGGCCGAAACTGACATGGAGCCAGGAGCGGCTGGCAGGGCAGCTTGCCGGCGTACGTCATCGGCAGGGGCGGCTCATCGGGCGTATGGAGGGGCTGGGTTTTTCGCTCCGCAGTGAAGCCGTACTGCAAACCCTGACCGAGGATGTTCTCAAATCCAGCGAAATCGAAGGTGAAAAGCTGGATAAAGACCAGGTGCGGTCTTCTATCGCCCGCAGGCTGGGACTCGATATCGGCGGACTGATACCGGTTGACCGGCATGTCGAGGGGGTTGTTGAAATGATGCTCGATGCCACCGGGCATTTTGCCGATCCGTTGACCGAGGAACGTCTGTTTGCCTGGCACTCCGCTCTGTTCCCAACCGGGCGCAGTGGCATGGCCAAAATCGCGGTTGGCCGCTGGCGTGATGATCAATCCGACCCCATGCAGGTGGTTTCCGGCCCGATTGGCCGGGAGAAGGTGCATTATCAGGCTCCTGAAGCCAGGCGTGTTCCCGAGGAGATGAGCGCTTTCCTGAAATGGTTTAACGGTCCCCAATCTATCGATCCGGTTTTGGCGGCAGGTCTGGCGCATCTCTGGTTTGTAACGATCCATCCTTTTGAGGACGGCAACGGCCGAATTGCCCGGGCGATTGCCGATATGGCTCTGGCGCGTTCGGAAAATAGTACACAGCGTTTTTATAGCATGTCGGCGCAAATTCGCCTGGAGCGAAACGCTTACTACGATATGCTAGAAAAAACAGAAAAAAGCGACATGGACATCACCCCCTGGCTTGAATGGTTCCTGGGATGTCTTGATCGCGCCATTGACGGCGCGGAACATATCCTGGCCGGCATCTTCCGTAAGGCCCATTTCTGGGAGGCTCATACTCAAAAGCCATTCAATGAACGCCAGCGAGCCGTCATCAACCGGCTGTTCGCCGGTTTTGAAGGCAAGCTGACTTCTTCCAAATGGGCCAAACTGGCCAAATGCTCGCAGGATACCGCCCTGAGGGACATTGATGATCTGGTGAAGCGTGGTGTTTTGCTGAAAGAGCCGGGAGGCGGTCGCAGCACAAGTTATGCCCTGGCGAACGATGGATAGGTGATCGCCTCTCCTCCTTTGGCGGTCTCATCGGCATCGCCTTGGCCCTCGCCGGATCGCTGTGGCTATTAGCCGTGCTTCATGTGAGCGGCGTGAAGGTCTTTCCGGTTGTGCGTTCATTTAATTTTTATTGAAGTCGAGATTTTTATCTGGTGGGATTTTGTAGAAGCTTTCTTTTGATATGTCGCAACCAATCATCCGGAATAGT
>JAPLJX010000060.1 GCA_026388375.1 Deltaproteobacteria bacterium | reverse complement strand
TCGCTTTCGTCTGCGGGCTGAGCAAGTGGATTTCCAACCGGCGCAAGGCGGCAACGTGCAGCGCGGAGCCGTCCGAGTGACGGCGGCGCAGGCTCTGCCCCGCGGACATGTCGGGAACGCGTTGAAAAGTATTATTCCGGATTCGTGCACATCAGCAACCATTTCGGTTTGCCGTAAGGCGGTGGAAGGACAAGATGCCGAAAAGGCTTATGGACGAAATACCCAAACAGTGTGAGTTCTCCGATGAAGACCTGGGGGCGGCCCTGGAGGAGATGAAGGGCTATGTGGACATCACGGAAGATGACCTGAAGAAGATTTATGCGATTGCTTTGAGGCATGCCGCACAAAGGGTTGCCAATCGGGTTATGGTTCGCGACGTGATGACCCGGAACGTGATAAAAGTCAGAGAGGAAGCGGATATCAACGAGGTGACGACTCTCCTTTCCGAAAACAGGATCAGCGGTCTTCCGGTTGTGGATGGCGGGGGCCGTGTAATCGGCGTTGTTACGGAAGCGGATGTTTTGTCCATGGCAGGCATGAACAAGGAACATGCTTTTAGGGACATTATAAGACATATCCTCGGCGAACCGCTACCCGCGCATTCAGGAAGCAAGAAGCTCCGGGATGTCATGAGCTCTCCGGCGATCACAACCGGGCCTGAAGCGGATATCCGGGATGTAGCCCTGACCATTGACGAAAAGAGGATAAAAAGACTCCCCGTTGTGGATGAACAAGGCAGGCTGATCGGGCTGATTTCAAGGGCGGATATCGTCAGGGTCATCGGAACAAAATGAAAATCCGTGAATATCTTTCAAAAATGAAGGGCGGGGCGAAGAGCCCGCCAGGCGTGGGATTGGGTGAGGTGCTGTGGGCGTTGATGGGTTCTTCGACCAGCATCGGTATTTGTGAATACATCTCGGCGCGGTATTTTGAGCCAAAAGAGCTGACGCTGGTCATTGGGTCTTTGGGCGCATCGGCAGTCCTGGTTTATGGTGCAATCCGGAGCCCGTTTTCACGACCCCGAAATCTGGTCGGCGGCCACATCGTGTCAGGGCTTGTCGGCGTCGCATGCCATCAGCTTTTTGGCGGGACCCTCTGGATGGCGGCAGCCCTTGCCGTTTCCGTTGCGCTTGCCGCAATGATGGTGACAAAAACGATGCATCCTCCGGGCGGTGCAACCGCACTGATCGCCGTGATCGGCGGGCCGAAGGTACATGCGCTCGGCTTCCTTTATCCGTTTGTCCCGGCTGGCCTTGGGGCGCTCATCCTTCTGGCGGTCGCTCTGCTGGTCAACAACCTTTCAAGGAACAGAAGGTATCCGGAGTATTGGTTTTGACACTCTCCTTGAATGCAGGAGGTAATCTTTATAAAGGAACTTGATTTTAGAAAAGCATTGAAGTAATCTGAGCACAAGTAAGACAGGGGTGCCGGTACGGGCTGAGAAGATACCCTTTGAACCTGACCTGGGTAATGCCAGCGTAGGGATTGGCGTTTGATCGTTCGACTTTCGCAAGGGCCATATCCTTCAGAAAAAGGGTGGCCCTTTTTTGTT
>JAPLJX010000314.1:3796-7487 GCA_026388375.1 Deltaproteobacteria bacterium | reverse complement strand
GCCGTTTCCGGGTTGGTCGGAAAATCTGCTATCCGGCAAAAAATCTGGCCGAATGGTTAGAGTCCCGAAGCACCGCCGTACCTGAGCGTCACCGGACAGAGTAGGGGGCCGTCATGAATAAGCAGACCCACTACCGCGAAGCGCTTCGCGACCTCCCCCCACCCGGATCAGGCTATCACGGCGCGCTAATGAGCGCGGCGAACTATGCCGCGAGCGCCGGTATATCGCCGGATCAGGCGGTTGATGACATCCGGCGACACACCAAACCGGGGAGCAGGCGGTTGACTCCGCACGAGATCGAGACCGCCGTTTCAAAGGCATACCGTGACATCGGATCAGGCTACACCCCCAGACCACGACCGGCGCCACCGGTTAAGGACATGACCACGGCACGTCAAAAGATCATCCGCCGGGGGGGGATCAAGACAGAGGCGGACCTTTGGGAAGCAAGTCCTTTGCGTCTATGGGAAGACCCTGAAAGGGATCCAGTCCTATTTCTGGAAAGCCTATACTCCCCCAAAGATCACCTTTTCATCGGCGACCGTTACGACGGGAAGACCGTCAAGCCGGTATCTCAATGGATTGAGTATTTCAATCAGGGGGGGAAGCCGGAGCCTCATTACTGTATCAATCCCTTGACCGGACAGCCAACACAGACCGACGACAAAGAGACTTGGCGCGGGGATGCGAACGTCAAAGACTTTCGTTATATCCTGGTTGAATTCGACAATATCCCAAAGGAAGATCAGATCGCATTTTGGAGCGGGAGCGAGTTGCCGGTCTGTTGTCTCATAGACTCCGCTGGCAAGTCTATTCATGGCCTGTTGGATGCCTCCAGGATGGCCAAGGTTGAGACTTTGGATCAATGGCGGAGTGAGATCAAGGGCCGACTATTCGATGACCTCCTGACCCCCCTGGGATGCGACGGAGCATCATCGAACCCGGCACGGCTATCCAGGATGCCAGGACATAACCGAGAGGGCAAGGGAATACAGCGGATCCTATGGTTAGCAGGCCGGGAAGGGAGGCCGGTTTTATGAAAAAGCAAGACGGCACCTCCAAACTGAAAGAAACGATCCAGACGGCGGACCTCCCCCCCCTTGTCAATGCCGATGACTGGTTACAGACAGACCCCCCAGAGCCGGATCAGATATTGACAGACGTTTTTGATCGAGGCGACAAGGTTGTTTTGATCGGATCATCAAAGTCAAAAAAGACATTCTTTTTCTTGCAACTACTCATTGCCATAGTCACCGGAAGATCATTTCTTGGCCTGCATGTCCCAAAGCCACGCCGGATTCTGCATATTCAATACGAAATTCAGGCGCACCATTTCCACCGGCGTCTTCGGCGGATGTGTCAAGCGATGGGAATCAGCGACCTGGGGGGCCGGTTGTTTATTCTGAATGCGCGAGGGCTGGGGATGTCCGGCGCTGCGGGGATCGAGAAAATACGCCTATATGCCGAAGAGGTGGAGCCGGACCTCATAAGCCTTGACCCATTATACAAGGTTTTGACCGGGGATGAAAACAGCAACAGCAATGATGGATTGAAGGGACTACTTGACGCTTTCGATGGCCTTGCAGAGACGACCGGAGCCGCGATCATGTATGCGCATCACGACCCAAAGGGAACCCCCGGCGATCGTGCGACAACGGACAGAGGCGCAGGCGGCGGAGTATTAGGCAGGGACTTTGATGCCTCTATCGTAATGACTCCCCACGCAACGGAAGACGACGCCTATGTTATCGAGACCTCATTACGGAACTACCGACCTATTGAACCATTCACGGCGCTATGGTCAGAAGATGAAAGCACCGGGGGATATTGTTTTCAAGAACGGTTGGACATCATGGCTACCAAGAAGACCTCCAAATCAAAAGAACCCCCCCCTGCATTTGATTCTTATTTGCCAACGGCGGCGGGAATCCTGGGGGATCGAGAGACAGCACTGTCAGAATTTTTGGAGGCATTCAAGACAAAGACCGGTCTGTCAGATCATCGGATCCGGGGATTCATGGCCTTTGCAACAGCGGGCGGCAATCCATATATCGAGACACGCGAAGACAAAGCAGCAAGGAATAAAAAATGGCTACGATCCGGGAAAGAATTCAGGGGATAGTCTTGTCAGTCTTGTCAGTCTTGTCAAATGACAGCACTGACGGCGCTAAGTGTGAAGGGGAGTAGTATTGTCAGTCACCTTATATAAGGTGACGACACTACTACATCACACCAGACCGACCGGAGAGAAAGTAAAAATGGAGGCAATGGGGGCGACAACGTGAACGGAGAGACGGACAGACGGGAGCGTATCGAGGCGGCGCTTAAAAAGTATCTGGCACGAAATGAGAAGAGGCCGCGGGCGAAGCTGTGCGAGTGCGGGAAAGTATGCGACAAAGCGAGCTGCAAGTGTCAAAAAGCCCCCCCTCAGTTGATGTCTGACACGTGGTGAGGGGCAACAGGCGCGGGATGCTACTCAGAGACAATAAAAAAATGAACCTGCCGGATGGCGGGAATAATCAGCCTGTCGGATTGATGGGCAAAAGGAGAGTAGAAAATGGAAATCAAAATTGAAGAGGCAAAGGCGGCAAAGGTAGAGGCACAAGCGAAGCTTAACCAGTTGTTGACCCGGAGGCTTGAGAACGAGAAAAGGCTTTCCGAAATCCGGGAGGCGACCTTGACCACCGGGAAGCCGGGCAGGGAGTCCGATTTGACCCGGCAGGCACGGGCGATGCTTTCCGGTGAGGTGCCGGAAAATACCGCCCCCCTACTTGCGGAGAAAGAGATTTTAGAAAACGAGCTTCATATTCTGCGTGAGGCGATACGGTTACAAAGTGAAGAAGTCGGGCGAGCCGATAGAGAGTTGTCAATTTTGGTTGGTACGGCGCGATTGCCTGAGAAAAAGGCGCTGATTCTGGAACATTGCCGGGCGCTCATTCGAGTTAATGGAACGATTGAGAAGCTTCAGGCGTTCAATGAGTCCTTCCGTGAATATGGCACAAGCTCGAAATGTTGCGCTGAAAGCATCAATTATTTAATGCTGTTAGGCAGTATGTCAGATCGCTTTTCAGTAGTGACTGTATATCTGAATGATTTGATTGAGCGCGGTTGGATAAGCAAGGCAGAGGTTGAGGCGATGAAGGGGGCGGCAAAAGAGGGGTGGTAAGAAGGGGTGGTAAGAAAATGTCCAGAGCGTTTTGGGAAAAACAACCTCATATGGCCTCATACAGATTTTAATTTTCCTGGGGAGGTTCTAAAATAGAACCAAAGGAGTTCAAAATGGCACGAGGCGGATGGAGACCGGGAGGCGGGCGACCTCCAGGAATAAAAGAGACAAAGCCACGGCGGAGGAGAAAAACAAAGGCCATTGAAGATGATGAATTGACGCCCGAAGATCGAGAGGATATCAGGCTACTGCTATCATTCGGCGAACGGTTCAAAGACGGCGGGACACTGACGCGCACCGAGATGAGGCAGTTGGAAGAAATTGGCGAACGTCTTGGGCCACTGACGCCGGCGGAAATGAAGCTGAGGGATGAAATACTGGAAAGTTTTCGATAGGATTAAAGGGGCGAATAAATGGAAACGATTCTATTCCTAACCGTCATGGCGGCGATCTGGTACCTGATTCTTTTACGCCCTATGCAAATAAAGCACAAAACAGAACTTGAAAAGAAAAAGGCGCTGGAAA
>JAPLJX010000314.1:0-3771 GCA_026388375.1 Deltaproteobacteria bacterium | reverse complement strand
GTGGTAAAGTTGGAATATGCTGATTTAGGCAGGACGCGGAGCTTGGACTCCAATGCAAGTTACCAGAGATTCATCGCATCGGAGAAGGCCGGAAAAGCCGAATCTTATCGTGGTCAGGCGGACAACGAAAACCGGCGGCGACGGTTGGAGCTTTTGGCAGCTTCGTGATTTAGCAGGGGGCCGGTCCTGGGGCGACCTGGGGCCGGTTTATTACTCAACTGCGCGCGAGTAGGATCACCCCAGACGGCTTGCGCTGCGGGGGCGCTGTCAAAAGATCACCCTCAGAGACGGGGGAAGAGACGGCCGGGGAGAGGATCGTTGATCCTGGGGCAAATATGGCCGTCAAATATTTCTTGCAATCTCTGGGAAAATGACGCGGGTGGAACGGAGGCGCTGTTAAACGATATTTAATGCCGTAAGGAGGACTTGAGATGTCAAGGATAAGCAAAGTTTACATACCGACTAAGGGTCAATACACCAGCGTCGATAAGTTCAGGGCCGACGCCGCTACATTCAAGGCCATCATAATTGAATTTATGAAGAATAAACTCAGAAGTCGTTAGGGTCGGATAAAGATCACCCCGGTGGCTTATACAGCGGGGGCGAGCCGGTTACCGGGGCGGGTGAGGACATGGCCGGAGAATATCTCTTGACACGCGGGGAAAAGAGCATATTCTGAAACTGCGAAAATTAAACACGGAAAGGACACCCGATAGATGTCTATTTTTGTTTCTGCAAAACAGATTTGGTCATGGAATCCGTCACCCGCAAGGGCCGGGAGGCTTTGTTTAAGCCTTCGCAATTCCATGGCCTTTTTCTATGGGCGGGGGAGAAAATGAGAAAGCAAAAAGAGGATTTTGTGACAAGGGCAGAATTCGAAGAGCTTCGCGCAATGGTCAGCACCTATAGTTACGATTTAATCAAGCTGCTGGAGGACCGCCTCGTGTGTATGGATAGCCTCGAGGACATTAAAGATCAAATAAATGGGCGGCCGGTGACGTCGCAAGGCAGACTTATCAAGATGCTGAGAAAAGAACGGGGCTTGAGCGAGGTGCCGGAATTGAAAAAAGGTCACGTCCTCAAGATGGTACCGAAACCGAAATGAACAGCAACGGAGGCCGGCCGGGATTTCTTTTTCGCCAATTGGCGAAATTGCCGACACACACGCACACGCGGGGCCGGGGCGGGTGTCCCGGTCCCTATCGGAAAGGGGGGAATGGTGGATAAGGAGTTAGATGTTGATATAGTCGTGATCCTCGAAGAAGACGCCGATGAGCATAAACGGAAATCGATACATAAGCTGGCCTCAAAGGTGCGGCAGTTCCTTGACGATGGGATAATGAGACACACCCGTGAGGCAATGGCCGACAAGCCGAAACTCGGAGAATCAGAAGGAAATTGCCATAACACTGCACTGGGTTTTATGACTGATTTGATAATTGCGAGACGTGCACAAGGATGGTCCTGGGTGAAGGGGGGGAACCCAAAAAGGATTAATAAACAGGGGGAAGCCTGGGAGCATAGCTGGCTTGAATATAACGGTTTCGCCGTTGACGCAACAACAAAGCAGACAGGAAAGCCGGATCAACAAACTATCTCCATCGGAGAGGTCGGTTGGTATTATAAGGCAAGGGAAATCACAAAGATTTATAAGAGAAGGGATGCAACAAATACGCGAAAGTGGGTGTTTAAGCACCACGCCTGAGGATGAAGCATAATGACATCACAAGGGGGCTGGGTTATGAATCACGAAGAGCAGAACACTGACCGCTTGAAGGCCGCAATGGAAGAGGCGGCGCGGATCAAGGCGGACCGGGAAGAGGAACGGGCGGCGAAGCTGAAACAAAAAACCATTCAAATCAGTTTCAGCGCTGCAGAACTTGACCGATTGAGAGGCAAGGCGGATGCTTCATGCCAAAAGCTTCAAGATTATATCCGCCATATTCTAAGCACTTACGCATGAGCGAAGGCAAAAGTGGAGGCAAGAGGCACCCACAAGGGCAAAAGTGGAGCGGAGCGATTGCCGGTCATGTCTTATAAACAGTATTATGTAAACTAATATCGAGTGGTGGAGGGAAAACGCAAGCGCACCCTGGCTTTCATGGCCGGGGTTTTTTATGGCCTGAAAATAAAAAAGCGGGACAGGAGCGGGACAAAATGACAAAGCAAAGAAAAGGGGGCTGCGGCTTTTCATCCGTAACCCCCTGTTTTTATTTGGTGAGCCCTGTCGGGATCGAACCGACAACCTACTGATTAAGAGTCAGTTGCTCTACCAGCTGAGCTAAGGGCCCACATTGGGTCGTAATTGCCTGTAAAAGAAATGTGGTGCGCCCGGTAGGATTCGAACCTACGACCAACAGATTCGAAGTCTGCGACTCTATCCAGCTGAGCTACGGGCGCTTATTCCGTTTCCTGTCGCGACCGGACGCAATATTTGGGGTGAGTGAAGGGATTTGAACCCTCGGCCTCCGGGGCCACAACCCGGCACTCTAACCAACTGAGCTACACCCACCATCCATGCCTGGTGCGCCTGGAGGGATTCGAACTCTCGACCCACGGATTAGAAGTCCGTTGCTCTATCCAGCTGAGCTACAGGCGCTTGTCCTCGCGACGCACTGCGTTCAGTCTCTTTTAAAAGAGCGTGGCTTATAATCCGTTTGCCTTCTTTTGTCAAGATATGAATGCAGACTTTTTTATTTCACCGTTCAACGGACAAATCCGGCAATCCCGTCGAATCGATACCCCTTCTTGGTGATCCCCTCCCCGCCCTGCTCCGTCGTGTAGAAATGCCCCTTCGTAGTTGGGTTGAACCAACGGTATAGTTCCCTTGTACCGGTCAACCGCGAGGTCCCGATGTTCCCGATCGACCCCTCGAAGAGATATCCCGGAAGCGGCTTCCCGCCTTTCGGATCGTAGGAGTAAAAGTGGTCGCCTTTCGACGGGTTGAACCAGCGGAAGAAATCAGTCGTACCCGGTGTCCCTGAAGTAAAAAGACGGAAAGCAATCCCGGTATGCCGGTACCCCTTCACCTGGAGCCGGGTCGCCTCGGCCTGCGGATTTGTCGTGTAGAGGTAGTCGAAACCGGCGAGATAACGGTGGACTTCCAGGAATCGCAGCGTCGTTTCCGCCGCGACCTCCAGAAAGACCTCCACATCGGCCTCACCTCCGTTGGTAAGGAAGAAGACGTGTTCCCCGTAAATTCCGGGTGTAAGCTTGCGCGTGTTGATCGCAACGCTGATGTAGTTCGTCTGCCGTGTGGTGAAGCCGCTGTCCGGAAAGACGCTGATCCAGCCACGAGGCCCTTTCTGGATCGGTTTTCCGAAGACCCGTAACCCCTCCAGCGTCACCTTTCCCGCCCCGCGGGTGGTGAAGCCGTTGTCCGGAAAAACGCTGATCCAGCCGCGAGGCCCTTTGTGGATCGGTTTTCCGAAGACCCGCACCCCCTCCAGCGTCACCTTCCCCTCCCCGTTGACGATGACAAGGAAGTGAGGACCTTCAATCTGTTCTTCGATGATCAGGGCTTCTCCTCTCTCCCGGCGCTCTGCGTAGCCGTCGACGAGGCTTACAAACTGCTCGTCGAGAAAGACGCGGAACGGCCCACCGTCCGGTGATTTCCAAAAGTAGAGACGGATACCGGTCCCGGTGAACCGGTATCGCAGCGTATTCTGTTCACCCTGCCCGGAGGGATAGCCGCCCTCTTCCGCCCAGGTTCCGGTAAGTTCCAAACCTTCCCGGATTTCCCCGGTTAATGTATAGGAGCCTTTGACGGCG
>JAPLJX010000183.1 GCA_026388375.1 Deltaproteobacteria bacterium | reverse complement strand
AGGCCTGCAGCCAGACGATCGACCAGCCCCTTTAGCTCCCGATAGGTTATCGTTTTGCCGTAAAAAATCAGGGCGGCCTTGCTTCCGTATTTCTCCACCACGCCGTCGAAGAGTTCCGGCACGGAGATTTCGGGGATTTCAATTTCGGCGGGAACGCCTTCCGAATAGAATTTCAACCACGGTTTGGACAGATAAATATCTTTGGGGTTCATATCAAATCCTTTCAATCGAGGACCGCGGTACAAACGCGACACGTTTTCCGGGTGGCCACGTTTCGGATCTTGCAACGAGGGCACTCCTTTTCAATCTTGTCCCTCACCCACGGGATCAACCCTTCCGGCATGTACAACAGGATCAGCAAGACAACGACGGCAAAGATCAGCGTTCGGTACTCCGGCCAGAAGCGGACAAATTCCAGCAGCGGGAAAAGGATGAATACCGCTGCGATCGGGCCATAGATCGTCGCGATCCCGCCGAAAACAGCCCAGATCACCACCATAAAAGACATGGAGACCTCCAGCGTGGAGGGTCCCGCAATCCTCATGTAATGGGCGTAGAGGCCGCCGGCGATGCCGGCAAAAAAACCGCTCAGGCAAAAAGCCATCAGCTTATAGCGGGTGGTGTTGATGCCGGAGGCCTTCACGGCCAGTTCATCCTCACGGATCGCATGAAAAATGATGCCCGTATGGGAATCGGTGATCTTCCACATAATAGTGCACAGAACGAGCATGATCCCGATGTAAATGTAGTAGTTGACGATGAGGGAGTTGGAGATGCGCTGCAGACCTGAAATACCCAGCTCGCCGCCTGTAAGATCAGGCAGAGCAAAAACGATGCCCATCAAGATAATCGGGAAGGCCATCGTCGTCAGGGCCAGGTAGGTGTGTTTTAGACGGAGACAGGGAATCCCGACGATAAGGCCGGTCATGACCGCGGCCGCGGCGCCCAGCGGCACGCTCCCCCAGGGGGGAATATGCAGATGGACATTCAGCATGGCGGATGCGTAGGCCCCGACGCCGAAGAAAAGGGCGTGGCCGAAGTTCATCTGACCGGTGAAGCCGGACAACAGGTCCCAACTGGCAGCCAGGATCGCAAAGATGCTGGCCAAAACAATGACGCGAATCAGATAAGGGTTTTGACTGATCAGCGGCATTCCAAGCAGAACCAGAAAGAAAAGGGCGACAATGATGCGGCTCGGGAGGACCAGCACCTCTCCGCGCACAACCGTATAAAACCTCTTCAAATACAACCCGGCAGCGACCATGGTTACCTCTCTTCCTCAAAGGAGATACCAAAAAGGCCTTCCGGACGAAGCAGCAGGACCAGGATCATGATGGTCAGTGCGACGGATCCTTTGAGGAAAGCTCCCTTCGGAATCATAAAAACCACCAGGGCTTCTGTGAACCCCAGGATATAGGCCGCAACGAAACTTCCCTTGATGCTGCCCAACCCGCCCAGGACGACAACGGCCATCATCATGATCAGCGGTTCCATCCACATGTAAGGGGAGAGCACGGTCAGCGGCGCGATCACCGCCCCGGTGAAGCCGGCGAGCGCAACTGAGATGCCCATCGTGATCATCGCCAGCCGGCTGTCGTTCATCCCCATCAGGTTGGCCACCTCCCTGTCCTCGGCCGTGGAGCGGATCGCCAGCCCCAGTTTGGTCTTCATCAGCAGAACCCAGAGGATGCCCAGGACTGCCAGAACCACGCCAAAGGTCAGCACCTGTTGATAGAAGACCTTGACCCCCGTCACGATAAAATATCCCTCGATCAGGGCTGATACGGTCCGGTAGTCTCCGGTGTAGATCAGCATGACGGCTTCCTGAAAGATCATGGCCAGCGCGATGGTGGCAATCAGAACCGCTGCCTCGTGTTCGCGGATCGGGTCAATGACGAACTTGTAGGCCAGCAGGCCGAAAACGGTGACGACCACAACCGCGATCATCATCCCCGCGACGGGATTGAGACCGAATTTGCCGGTAAGACTGAAGATGCAATAAGCGGCGACCATGTAGAAGGCGGTGTGGGCGATGTTGACGATGCGGGCCACCCCGAAGATCAGCGAGAAACTGATGGCCAGCAGGGCCAGCATGCTGCCGGTTATGAGACCGGTAATGATAATATTCATAACGCCTCAGAAGAGTTGATCGATCGACAGATACGGGATAACCGTTCTTCCCATCCCTCCCCTTTGGTACGGGGAGGGATGGGGATTATTCAACACGAGGTATACGTTATTTTTTCATCCAGGGCGGTAGTTTAAGGGGAACCATCCCTTTGTAGGTGACCTCAGGGGCCGTTGGGGAGGCTTTCCACTTGTTGGGCCAGACCCCGACAAATTTGCCGTCCTGCCACTGGCCTCCGAGGCTCGTCAGGTATCCAGGGCCCCAGGCCAACTCATGCGTCGGGCGTCCCTGGGCATCCTTCAGGTATTTCACCTTTCCGCTGGGCACCAGGTACTCGCGGTTTTCCATATGGGCGACGATTTTATCGGAATCCAGGCTCCCTACGGCTTCGATCGACGGAACCAACCCCTGAAGAATCGCGGTATGCGTATCGGCCGTGTAGGTGGGGACTTCGCCGAACCGTTTATAATAATCTTCCACAAACGGCTTGGTCATCTCGTTGTATTCGACCCCCCGGATATAGGTGTTCATCGTAAAGACGTAATTCCCCATCCCTTTGGTGGCCTCCCAGAAGCCGTCCTTCTGAGCTTCCACGTTGATGCCCACCTGAACGGCCGGGATCTTGAGCTCCCCGGCCTGCCGGGCAAAGGTAATCCCCACCGAGGAGGAAAAAATGGTAAAGATCAGATTGGCCCCGCTCTTCTGAATGGCCGAAAGCTCCGCCGTGACGTCTGTCGCAACCGGAGAGGGCCGCCAGATACCGGACAGTTCAAAGCCCATTTTGGGGATTGTGCCTTCGGCTGCCTTGACCATGCCCTCTGCCCAGGTCGCTTTTTCAGCCACAATGGCGCATTTGACGGGCACATTCAACTCGTTCTTGATCGCCGCCCCTGCCACGCCGAGATGTGCGAAACTGGTCGCGACGAGATAATATTCATTAAAGGGGGTGCCCCGGAACCAGTATTTATAGCGGTTGTAATTCTCGCCAACCTTATCGCAGAGGATTTTCGATGCAGCCCCGCAGCCGATGAAGATCTTCTTGTAGTCCATGGCAATGTCCTGCATCGCCAGTACGGCCTCGGTCCGGAACCCGCCGACGACAAAATCCACCTTGTCCTGGGTCATTAACCGTTCCATGGCATTGGTGGCGTCGGTCACATTTAAAAACTCGTTCGAGTCGGCCTTGACCAGCTCGATTTTCATCTTCTCATTGCCGACCTGAACGCCCCCCCTGGCATTGATCTCCTCGGCGGCCATGACGGCGCCGTTCCAATGGCCCTTGCCCTGGACAAAATTCATCGGGCCGATGACGCCGATCTTGATCGTCCGTCCCCAGACGGGAACACTCATGAATATGACCAGGCACACGGTAACGAAAAAGCTCCATCCAAAGGTCTCTCTCTTCATTGTTCTTTACTCCTTTCCATGCTGTTGTTGGTGTTGGACATGCCATGATACACATATTGCAGGAAACAATCGATCCGATGAAAAAAGACAGCTTTTCCCATGTCTGTTCATACCTGTGGTCGATCAGTAATAATACCAGTGAATGACGAGTGCTCTTAGCAAACATTTTTTGCTTTTAAATGTCAACATATTTTTTCCTATTTTTTTACCTCATTCCCCGGCATGTGTGGTAAAATTTCTTGATCCACCCCACCCTGGGTGTCATGCTTTTCACCCGGCTGGCCCGAGGTCTTGCCATTATCTCCGCTCTACCGACGCTGAGCTTCGGGCGCTGAAAGAGGCGTGAGATTATATTTTCTTGACGGCAAAAATGGATAACGTATAGTTCCACACAATATCAATATCCCGCAACCGTTCGAGGGGGTGAACCATGTTTGAATCGGCAGAACTGGGGCACAAGATCGACAAGGAGACGTATGATCGCGAGGTTCCAAAATTGCGTGAGGATCTCATCAATGCTCAGTATGACCTTTCGCAACAGAGGCGTTTTCCTGTGATCATCGTGGTCGACGGAGTCGATGGGGCCGGTAAGAGCGAGACAGTCAATCTGCTTAACGAATGGATGGATCCCCGTCATATCCAAACGCATGCATTTCCAGACCCCTCGGACGAAGAGCGTGAGCGGCCCTACATGTGGCGTTTCTGGCGTGCGCTGCCGCCCCGCGGAAAGATCGGCATTCTGTTCGGGGCCTGGCATTCGGCGCCGATTGTCGAGCGGGTTGTGGGCCGATCAAAATCCGCTAAGTTCGACCAGTCCATTGAGGAGATCATCCGCTTTGAGAAAATGCTGACCGACGAAGGGGCGCTGATCCTCAAATTCTGGTTTCATCTCTCCAAAGAGCAGCAGCAGAAACGCCTGAAAGCGCTTGAGAAGGATCCTAAGACGCGTTGGCGGATTACCGAGACGGAGTGGGAGAATTTTAAAAGCTATGACCGATTCCGTAAGGTATCCGAGTACTTTATACGACAGACCAGCTCGACGGAAGCGCCCTGGATCGTTGTCGAAGGTGTTGACCATCGCTACCGAAGTCTGACCGTCGGCAGGCTGCTGCTCAACGCAATGCGTGGGCGTCTCGCCAAAAAGCCGGCCGCCCGGCTGCCGGAAAAGAAGTCTCCGATGCAGCCCCGCCTCGACGGCAAAGACGTGCTGACGTCGCTTGTTCTCACGAAGGCCGTCAGCAAGGAAAAGTACAAAAGGGAGATGGAAACCTGGCAGGGACGTCTCAATCTGCTCACGCGTCATCCGAAGTTTAAAGAGATATCGGTTGTCTTTGTTTTCGAAGGCCAGGACGCCGCGGGGAAGGGCGGTGCAATCCGACGGGTGATGCAGGCGCTCGATGCGCGGGTCTATCAGGGCATTCCGATCGCTGCGCCCACAGAAGAAGAACGCGCCCAGCCTTACCTGTGGCGATTTTGGAGAAACCTGCCGCGGCGTGGCCGGTTCACGATCTTCGACCGTTCCTGGTACGGCCGCGTACTGGTCGAACGAGTCGAAGGCTTCTGTTCCGAGAACGATTGGATGCGCGCCTACTCCGAGATCAACGACTTCGAAAGTCAGCTCTTGCGCAATGGTATGGTTCTTGTGAAGTTCTGGCTGCAAATCAGCAAGGAGGAGCAGCTCAAACGTTTCCGGGAACGGGAGAAGACCTCTTTCAAACGCTTCAAGATCACCGCCGAGGACTGGCGAAACCGCCGGAAGTGGAAGCAGTATCACCAGGCGGTATGTGATATGATTGATCGAACCTCCACGGAGGTCGCGCCCTGGACCCTGGTAGGGGCGAACAACAAATACGATGCGCGTATCAAGGTTCTCCGAACGATCGTCGGCAGCATCGAATCTGTGTTGTAAAGACCGCTCTCTTTCCCGCCATCGATTCAGACCGCGCTGAATGCGGAGGCAAGGGTTTTTTGCAAGGCGTCTTGATCGAAGTGTTTCCAGATTTGATGGAATTCGGTCTGTTTGGTGCGCGCGATCTCACCCTGAAGCTCGTACAGCTCCCCCAGCATGAACAGCAGCCGCGGATCAAGCACGTTTCCTTTCCATCTCTTCAGCAGGCGATCGATGAGCGCCCGCGTGAAGACCGTGTCCTGCAGATCACCAAGACAGTCCTGGATTTTCACCACCTCCTCGATGAGGGAGTGTAGCGAATCGCCATAAGCCGGGCTGACAAATTCCAAGGCATAGCGCAGCTTCTTGAACTGGATGCGAAGCTTGTGGAAATTCTTGGGTTCCGGTTTTGCAAGCACACGACTCCCCTGCGCGATCACGGCGTCGAACCGCGCGGTGATGATGGGAGGCGCGACCGCGTTCACGGGGGCCGGCGCAAGAGGCGCCGATGGATTTTTCGCCGGCGTCCGCCCGGCAAAGGCCAGGAGCCTGGAGTGGAGGAGACGCCAGCGCGCGGAGGCGAGTCCCGCCTTTAGATCCGCGAAGAGGGCCAACCTCTCTTCCGCGATATGTTGCATGAGGGTGTTGATGCTGCGTCGCGGTGCGATCTCGATGGCCTGTTTGAAACGGGAGAGGTTGAGCAGGAATACGTCGAGATCCCGTACCCCGCCGAAGAGCGAGCCGAGCCAGAGAAGTTCTTCCACAAAATAGGAACCGGTCTTCTCCGGGATCGCCCCACCGAACAGTCGGATCAGGGATCGCATTCGACGTGTCGCGACACGAGCCTGGTGCACGAATTCGGTGTCGATGTCCGACAGGACGCCCGGAATGTTCTCATCGAGGCGGTGAATCTGAAACGCGAAAATTTTCTGCACCGTCCGGTCGAACCGGTCGTCGATTTTCACGTGGAGGTGGGGAGGGGGATTCTTTGCGGGGAATACGATGCCGAGGCGCTCGATGGCGGTCTCGAGTTTCGATTGACCGGAGGGGGTCAAACCAATGGCGCCGGTCAGGTGCTGTTTGAGCGTGTCGAGTTCCGCCGGGGATCCTTTGCGAAGTTCCGCTTCCATCTCGAAAAGTCGGCGGGCCCTCCGGGGCTTGTTTTGACCGCGCGCCAGGAAACCCGTAGAGTCAAAAACAAGTTCGATCCGTGCGTTACCCGGGGATGTGACCATGTAAGGTTGCCGCTCGGTGCGTACGGTAAGCTGGCCGATCAGCCGACGCGGGTAGATGATCTCGGCGATTTCCATCTGGATCTCTTTGACCGCCGCCGCCGTCGGATCGACGACGCTGCCCTTCACCTCGATCTCGATCTCCCGCCGTTCCGCCCGTCCCCCTTCGATTTTCCCAATGCTTTTGAGCGTATATAACACTTTCTCGTTTGCGCGTCGCAAGCGTAGCGAGAATCCATGCCGGAAAAGCCTCCAGTCGAAGGTGTCCAGATAGAGGTCCTCCTGGCGGATCGTCCGTTGCCGGCGGACCCGATAACCTTTCGACCCGAGCAGGTTCAGCACAGCGGCGTTCGCCCCCGGTTCCGGCAATAGAAATTTGTATTCGATTTCCTTCGTTTCGGTTGGGGTCTTCATGGCATTTCCCTTTTTTTGTTCCCTTCACTGAATTCTGCAGACAAGCCCCGGGGAAGCGATGATCGTTCAATCGCCCGGAAGAGCCCCGCCTTGGGATAGTCGAAACGGATGATCCGCGCTGAAGGAGGCTTTCCCGGCTCCATCTGCACCAGTGCGTACGCCGGTCGTGGATCACCATCGACCGGGAGTCCTGCGGATCCGCAGTTCACGACGAGGGCGCCTGCCACACGCCTCGCAAAAGGGATATGCGTATGGCCGCAGACGAGAATGTCCAATCTTGCTCCGGCAAGTTTCTTTTTCAGGCCGTACGGCGTAATGCTGGGGTAAATGGCGTCGTCCACAGACACCGGGCTCCCGTGCACCATGAGGAGCTCAAATCGGCCCGCCAGCGTCTCGCGATGGAGGGAGGGAAGAGATGATAGAAACCTCTGTGCGTCGTCGTCGATATGCCGGCATGCCCATTCCAGGATTTTCCATTTACCCGGCTTCAAGCTCTCCTTCAAATCGGCGGAGCGATGGAGGGTAGCGATCACTTTGGCGTCGTAATTGCCGATAATCGAGGTGATTTTTTCCCCGGCAAGCACGCGGCAAACCTCGCCGGGGAAAGGGCCGTATCCGGTCAGATCGCCTGCGCAGTATATCTTCTCCGCCCCTCGAACGCGGGCATCGGTCAGGGCCGCCTCGAGGGCGGGCAGGTTCCCGTGGATGTCGGAAATGAACGCTACGAGCATAACCGAAAGACCAGCTCGCGATCGGACATCCGTCCAAGAAGCCTTGACTTTTTCTCCGCGCCGCTGATCTCCCCGGCGCATTCGCCTCGGGCCATAAGCGAGATCGTCAGGCGCGTTCGACCGAGTTCACAGTCCCCAATTCGGACCGCGCCTCTGTGTGTGCAGTCGAGACCATCGGCGACACGCAGGATCGCAGCAAGCCAGCATACGAGGGCACGCTCTTTCTTTTTAAGGGCGGCAAAGCCTTTGTGCCGCGAGGCGTCCGGTTCCGCCTTGTTGTGGTAGCGGGCGATCTGCGCACAAAGCGTGCGCTCATCCTCCGTGAGACCCGGCAGCCCGGCTTGAAGAATCATGTCCCGGCTATGCTTGTGATGACCTCCATCCGTGGTTCGCGACCAGCCGATATCGT
>JAPLJX010000152.1:32308-37316 GCA_026388375.1 Deltaproteobacteria bacterium | reverse complement strand
AAGAAAGAGTCGGAGGTGAGGAAATAGCGTTCCCGTTCCGCGACCGGAAGCTGTTCACTGCCATACCTCACCTCCCCGATGTCGTCGACAATCGGGGTCCTCTTCCCGGTATAGAAATCGACCCCGTACAGCGACATGCCGTACTGGTAGAGCATTGCGTCCGCCGGAACGTGTTTCCCGATCGCCTGCGCCAGCGGATAGGCGGACTTGTAGGGAGCGAGGTATTGCGCAACCGGCGGGGTGAGAGAAACCACAAACAGCGCAAACAGAAGGTAGATCGTCGCAAACCACGCCCCCCCTTTCCTTCTTCGCATCCGATCCGGAAGAAAGAGGATCAGGAGCTGGAGGAATAATGGGAATACGACCCACGGCCACCAGGATTCCCAGGTCACCGAATGCTTCTTTAGAAAGATCGGGGCGACCAGAACAGCCATGAAAAGCACGCACTGGAAAATCCCCGACCACCGGTAGCGTAGCGGAGGAAGCTCCCCCGCGCCCTTCTCCCCCGGCCTCTCCTGATAAAGGCGGAAGAGATGGCCGAAACCCAGTGCGACGGGAAGAAAAACCGGCGCGATGTACGGAATCAGTTTCGAGGAAGAGATCGAAAAGAAGAGAAAGATCAAGCCAAACCAGGTCAACAGCAATCGCTTCTCGGCGCTGCCGAATCCTTTCCCGCCCTTCCCGAGCCCCCGGATCGCCTCCGGCAGAAAGGCACACCACGGGAGGGTTCCGGCCAGCAGGATCGGGATGAAGAAATAGAAGGGCTGATAGCGGTCATGCATCCGGGTGGCATAGCGGAGAAAGTGCTCCTGGATAAAGAAAAAACGGAAGAAATCGGGGTTCTGCTGCTGGACAAGGATCAGCCAGGGGAGCGAAACGGCCGAAAAGATCAGGATGCCGACGGGGGAAAAAAGAGTGAAAATCTCCCGCCAGCGGCCGGATGCCAGAAGCCAGATCACCACAACACCGAACGGAAACGCGATCCCGATCAACCCCTTGGCCAGAAAAGCCAGCGCGCTGAAAAGATAGAGAAGGTAAAGCCATCCCTTCTTCCGTTCCGCCTCGGCAAAGCAACGAAATCCGCACCAGATCGCCATGCAGACGAAAAAGGCAAGCGGCATGTCGAGGATGTTGATCCGGCCGATGGCGACATGATAGAGGAAGGTGGTCAGAACGGCCGCAGCATAGAGCCCTGTCCGCGCATCATGAAAAAAGAGCCCCATGCGATAGACCAGCAGGATGCATCCCCAGGCGCAGAGGGCTGCGAAGAGGCGGGACGAGAATTCATTCTCCCCGAAAATCCGGAAAGCAATCGCCGTCGCCCAGTAACTGAGAGGGGGTTTCTCGAAATAAACCGCTGCTTTCAGCCGCGGCGTGACATAGTCGCCGGTGGCGTTCATCGCGCTGGGGATGGCGCTATACCGCCCTTCATCCGGCTCCATGAGGGGGGTGAACGGAAGCGGAACCAGATATAGCAGCAGCGGAATCACAAAGAGAACGACGATTTTGATGGACCTGTCCTGCATGACTAATGCCCCGGAATGCTCATAAATCCACAGTTTTTCGGGAGTGCTTATTCCACAGATCGACCGGCATTGTCAAACAATTAATCTTCCAGCCTTTCGTCCAGTCCGGCGGATGAAAGAGTCACTGCCTCGGGATGCGCCATTCCACCGCATCTTCCCGGAATGGCATCATCTCTCGACACTACAGGTTGCGATAAATTTCCCTTGACATACAAGACACCTTTCTGTATGTATAACGCTAGTGGAAACAAGTTCTTAGCCATATCGATCACTTGAGGTGGAGAGGTGGAAGTGATATGAGATGAAAATGGCCTACGCTGTTCGCGTATATTTATATTGGGATTGTCCAATGGAAAAGAGACGGTGGAGTCGGTTTCGGATGGATAAATAGATACATTGGGGAAAAGGAGGTGTCTGTATGTCGGATCAAAATGTTAAGGGGAAATCAAAGTACGAATCGCCGGTCCTTATACCCTTGGGGGAGATGGCCAAAGGGACCGGGGCAGAATGTGCTGCCGGAACTAGTGCAGCAGGTAATTGCCGAGAAGGGGGGGCCGCAAATCCCGGTTATTGCCAAGCCGGGACAACGGCAATTCCCGGTTATTGCACGGCCGGAACAGGCGCGCAAACTGCTTGCACGGACGGCAATTCTGCAACAACTGGTGCTTGCACGGGCGGAACATTCCCAGGAGCATAGCAACGTGCACCGGTGAGATCCGGCAACATTAATAAATATAGGTGCTTTGTTATAGCAAATTGCGCTGCCGTCAGTGGTATGTAAGAGACCGCGGTATGGCTTGCCTGACTCTCTAATGCTATTTTCGGCGAGGATCGTTTCTCCAAGCCGAAAGTAGCATTAAATGTGTTGCTGTCACTAATGTAACTTGAGTTCTGCGTTTTTAAACCGCAATTGTTGTAACACGCTATAGCACCAAGAGTTGTCATCCTGACCTCTGTACTTTCTTGCGAAAGCAAGATCAGAGGGTAGGATCCCGTTTGAGATTCTTCCCTCTGATTGTGTCCCGCCCTAGGCGGGACACAGAGGTCAGAATGACGGCCCAAAAGTCCAGAATCTGAAGAACTCAAGTGATGTAATTATGAGGAGGAAATGATCCATGAATCAAACGGATAAACCAATTGCCAATCCCATCGTTGTGCTCCGGGAGGAGTTCGACGACTGGGCTGTACTCTTTAATCCCGATACGGCCGATGCCATGGGAACCAATCCTGTCGGTGTAGCAGTATGGAAACGGATGGATGGCAAGAGAAGCCTCGAAGATATCGCGTCGGAGATCAGAAACAGCTTTGAAGATACTCCGGATGCCGCCTCTAAAGAGATCGCCGACTTTGTTAACACGCTGGCTGAAAACGGCTTTGCAGGGCTGGAACTGGAGAGCAAATAGCGGATGCCTGAGGAACTCAAGGACAAGATAGAATCCACGGCGTCAAAGGTCATGCGTACCCCGCGCAGCTTGGACATTGAAATCACCGCACGCTGCAACCTACGCTGCCGCTACTGCTACTTCTTTAACAACCCGGCGGTAGAATACCGGGACCTGCCTACGGACGAGTGGCTTAAGTTCTTCGACGAACTGGGGTCGCTCGGCGTGATGAACGTCACCCTGGCAGGCGGAGAGCCGTTTATTCGAAAGGATCTGCCCATACTCCTTGAGGGTATCGCGCGTAACCGGATGCGTTTCTCCTTCCTGTCCAATGGCGCGCTCATTGACGATGAGATCGCCGCTTTCATCGCCCGCACAGGTCGCTGCGAGCATGTCCAGGTGTCGGTGGATGGATCGTGCGCAGAGGTCCATGACTCCTGCCGCGGGCAAGGCTCTTTTGACGGTGCGATACGCGGCATTCGCACCCTTCAGCGCCATCGGATTGGCGTGGCAGTGCGTGTCACGATTCATCGGAGCAACGTGAATGATTTGGACAATATCGCTCACTTTCTTCTGGAGGAACTGGGCCTGCCGAATTTCGGCACAAACTCTGCAGGGTACATGGGCACGTGCTGCGTGAACGCGGATGATTTACTGCTGAACATAGAGGAACGGAAGGAGGCCATGGTGACCTTGCTGCGCCTCACGGCGAATAACAATGGACGCATCTCGGCAGACGCCGGCCCATTGGCGGATGGGCGCATGTGGCGCCGGATGGAAGAGGCGCGGGTACAGAACGAGCCGGCATTTCACAATGGTGGCCGCCTCACCGCCTGCGGTTGCCCGAGCAACAAAATCTCCGTGCGCGCCGATGGCGCAATCGTTCCCTGCAACATGTTAGCCCATGTCAAATTGGGGCGCATCAACCATGATTCTCTGGCAGAAATATGGAAAAACAGCCCGGCTCTGAACCAACTCCGCAACCGGTATACGATCCCGCTGACAGGGTTTGAGTTTTGTGCCGGTTGTTCATACATCCCATATTGCACAGGCAACTGTCCGGGATTGGCCTACACCTTAACCGGTATGGTTGACCATCCCAGTCCGGATGCGTGTTTGCGGCGCTTTCTCGAGGAAGGTGGCGCCGTCGTATGAACATTCCGAGCGATATGAAACAGCAGAAGACGGGACAGGCTGGAATGCATACGATCAACACGTTGTATTTCTACCTGACCGAAGGGTGCAACCTCGCCTGCCGCCATTGTTGGATGGGTCCCCGGTTTGACGCCACGGGCAACCATTATCCCACCTTGCCGGTTGAGTTGTTCGAGACGGCCATACGCGAAGCCAAGCCGCTGGGCCTGAGTGGTGTCAAACTTACCGGCGGCGAGCCGTTATTACATCCCCATTTCACGCGTTTGCTGGAGATTGTCCGGCGTGAAGAGTTGAATCTGACGATCGAGACCAACGGCATGCTGTGCACGCCGGAGATCGCCGCTGAGATCGCCAAATCTCTCAATCGATTCGTATCCGTAAGTATCGACGGAGCTGATGCAGCGACCCACGAAGAGGTGCGCGGTGTACCGGGAGCTTTTGAAGCGGCCCGACAGGCGGTGAGCAACCTTGCGGCCGCCGGCATTCGTCCTCAGGTCATTTTCACGGTGATGCGCAGCAATGCCGGTCAGGTGGACGCCATGGTGCGAATGGTCGAAGAACTGGGTGCGGCCTCACTCAAGTTCAACGTGGTGCAGCCCACTGCGCGGGGCGAAAAGTTGCATGAAAACCAGGAGACCCTGAACATCGCCGAACTCATTGAGTTGGGGCGGCATGTGGAACTGGAACTGGCGCCCAAGACCAACCTGCGAGTCTTTTTTGATTACCCCCAGGCTTTTCGAGCCCTGAACCGTATCGCCAGAGGGGATGGGTGTGGCGTCTGTGGGATCTTGGGCATCCTGGGCGTCATCGCCAGCGGACACTATGCCCTGTGCGGCATCGGCGAACAGGAGCCGGATCTGGTCTTTGGCGAGGTAGGGAAGGACTTCCTGAAAGAGGTGTGGCGAGAAAACGCCATCTTGAAGGTGTTACGGGAGGGATTGCCCG
>JAPLJX010000152.1:0-32290 GCA_026388375.1 Deltaproteobacteria bacterium | reverse complement strand
CTCGTGCATTGCTCAGAACTACTACAGCAATGGCAGTCTGTGGGCGCCATACTGGTTCTGTGAACAGGCGGAAGAAGCGGGTCTCTTTCCAACTTCACGTCTGGGAACAAGACCCACATAGTCTCCACTTATCACTATCGACAATGTCGTTTCAGAATAGTAACGGGAATGTCCCCGGGGCCATGTTCTTCGCTGCTTATGTCGGTTCCAGTATGAATCCGACTCTGCGCGAGCCGGAGATCATGGAGATCGTGCCTTATGACAGTCGGCCCTTGCGCGTTGGCGATGTGGCTTTTTTTCTGCCACCGGAGGCTGATCAGCCGGTCGTACACCGCGTTGTCCGTGTGACCTCCGCAGGTATATCCACACTCGGTGACAACAACACCCAAAAGGATATTTTTCTCTTACAGCCCAAGAACATTAAAGGCCAGGTGGTAGCTGCCTGGCGTGGTCAGAAGCGGCGGAAGATCGCGGGCGGATTACAGGGCCAGTTGATAAGCCGCTGGTTTCGTTGGCGACGCGTCCTTGACCGCGGCGTGTCTCCTCTGCTGCATCCTCTTTATCAGGCCCTATCTCGCTGGGGGTTGATCGCCTGGGCGTTACCAGCTTCATTCCGGCCGCGAGTCGTCGTCTTCCACGCCCAAGGCCAAGATCAGTTTCAACTTCTGGTGGGACGGCGTATTATTGGGCGATACGATGACCATAGGCATCAATGGCAGATCCAACGGCCATTTCAATTGCTTGTGGATAAAAGGGCGCTTCCAAGACAACAGGATAAGGACTGATTGAACCGGAAAGTTTTGACTGAACGGCAACGAACCATGAACCCTATACTGACGCAGGGAGTGCGGCATGACCTCGTCCTGGCTGATGGGAGTCATTGGGAAATTGCCGCCGAGGACGAGGAGGCCGCATCCATCGTTTCACAACTGGGATGCGCGATGCAGTTACGCCTGACACCAAGCGTAATCGAACCTCCTCAGCACGGCAATCTGTGTCGACTTCTCGTCCAGGTTGCCGTGCCCACGTCCGCGGCGGATTGTTATGTCCCGTTGGCATCAAAAAATGACGGCGTCTTTGTCAGCATTCTATGTCCATGCGATCACTGGGGCGGTCCGTACATCAATCTTGTGAGATTATCGCTTGTCTTTGCTCGCAAAGCCCAGGCCCGCGGAGGAGTCCTCATACACGGTGCGCTCGCTGAACGGGATGGCATGGGTGTGATCCTGGCTGCGCCGGGCGGGAAGGGAAAGACCACTGCCAGCAATCGGCTCCCGGCCCCATGGCGTTCACTATGCGACGATACCACGCT
This sequence comes from Deltaproteobacteria bacterium, assembly GCA_026388375.1. Lineage (GTDB taxonomy): Bacteria > Desulfobacterota > Syntrophia > Syntrophales > UBA5619 > UBA5619. Next base: position 30,978 of record JAPLJX010000152.1, on the reverse strand, counting down.
GATAGTGCGGGATCCGCAAGGCAACTACTGGGCGCACCCCTGGCCCACCTGGAGCCGTTTCCTCGGCGGAGGGCCGGGCGGCAGTTGGGACGTGCAAAACGCTGTGCCTGTTAAGGGAATCTTCTTTCTGGCCCAAGCGGTTGAAGACCGGGTGGAACGGTTAGGCCCCGGGCATGCTGTCAGCATGCTTGTGGAGTGCGCGGGACAGGCCTCAATGTCCATGGCATCGGGCCTGTGCAAAGAAGAACTCCGCGCCCTGCACCTGGAACGGCTTAATAACCTTTGTGCCTTGGCCCGGGTCGTGCCCGCACACGTACTTCACATCAGTCTGACCGGCGCCTTCTGGCAAGAGATTGAGCAGGCGCTTGAGGGAGGCCGCTAATTTTGCAAGAGCAGACTGAGTCGATAAAACTGAAAATACGAAGCGCCTTACAGCTTGGTCGCGCCCTGCGTTTTGTCTGGCAGAGTGCGAAAGGTTTGACCCTAGTGAACGGGGTTCTCATTGTGGTCCAAGGGGTATTGCCGTTACTCCAGCTTTATCTCATGAAGCTCATGGTGGACGCCGTGACCGCAGGGGTGGCGGCTCCTGACAAAGGGGTTGCTCTTAGACACGTGCTGTTGCTTGTTGGCTTTATGGGGGCAGCGACCCTGTTTACTTTCTTGATCCGCGCGATAGCGGGACTAGTCGGCGAATGGCAGACTTACATTGTCACGGATCACATGAACGACGTCCTCCTCGCCAAGTCTATTGAGGTCGATCTGGAGTATTACGAGAGTGCGCGATACCACGACACATTTCATCGCGCCCAACGCGAAGCCCCCTCTCGGCCCAACAGTATCGTTAATGGTTTTGCGCAGATGGGTCAGAACGGGATCTCGCTTTTGGCAATAGCAGGACTGCTCTTGCTGTTTAATTGGATCATCGCGACCATACTACTCACGGCCGTCATTTCCGGTGCCGCAGTGCGATTAAGATATACCGGCAAGATGTATCGCTTGCAACGTGAGCAGACATCCATGGAACGGCAAGCCGAATACCTCAATTCGATGCTTACCGACTGCAGCCATGCCAAGGAAATCCGTCTGTTTGACCTTGGACCTCTGTTCATGCGCCGGTTTCGCGATCTCCGCCGGAAACTCCGCAAGGGAAGATTGGCCATCATGCGTGGGCGTTCCATCGCTGATTTTGCGGCTCAGACCTTTGCCACCGCGACAATCTACGGTTCGTATGCTTATGTTGCTTATCAGGCGATGTGGGGGAAGGCCACGCTGGGTGATCTGGTGATGTATTATCAGGCATTTCAGCGCATACAGGGATCTCTGCAGGGGATATTGGGCAATCTGGCAGGACTGTATGAAGACAACCTGTTTCTTTCCAATCTCTATGAGTTCCTTGATCTGAAACGCACAGTCATCGAACCGGTTCATGCCAGACCTGTGCCTCAGCCGATGCAACAAGGGATCGTTCTAAACCATGTGAGTTTTCAGTATCCCTCAGGCACCCGAAAGGTTTTTGAGGATATTTCCCTCACCATCCGGCCGGGAGAAGTGGTGGCTTTGGTGGGTGAGAATGGCTCGGGTAAAACGACTTTGATCAAGTTGTTGTGTCGATTGTACGATCCAACAGGTGGGACCATTACTATCGACGGGATCGATCTACGCCAGTTTGAAACAAAAGCATTAAGACACGAATTCGCTATCATTTTTCAGGACTATATACACTACCATCTTACGGCCCGGGAGAACATCTGGTTAGGGAATACCGCCCTATCGCCTGACCATGAACGGGTTATTGCCGCTGCGTGTTACTCGGGGGTTGACGAGGTCCTCAGCGCGTTGCCGCATGGCTATGATACGATTCTGGGAAAGTTGTTCACGGATGGGGAGGAACTGAGCATTGGCGAGTGGCAGAAAGTGGCCCTGGCCCGCGCCTTCATGCGCGATGCACAGATCATCGTGCTTGACGAACCGACGAGCTCGATGGATGCCAAGGCGGAATATTAAGTCTTCCGGAGTTTTCGCCAACTGGTGTCCGGTCGCACAGCCATCCTGATCAGTCATCGTTTTTCCACTGTCCGGATGGCTGATCGCATTTTTGTGCTCGAGCATGGAAGCATCATCGAAGGCGGCACCCACGAAGAGCTCATTCGCATGGGAGGAACCTATGCCCGGTTGTTCGAAATGCAAGCCCAGCATTACCGGTGAAGGTTTGATGCCACTAGTGCCCTTTCGTATGCCGGAATTTTTATAAGGAACGCAGCGTGAACATGGATAAGCAGTGTACCGACGACGGCAAAAATACTTTGAAGCGCATTCTTGAATTATCATTTCGAATTTCTGTCTATGCGCCTCCAATAAAGCCATTTCTCCGCTTCTCGAAGCACGCAGATACACTATACAAGGGAAAAACAAACAGCTACAAACATTTCTTCTGGGATTTCGACGACGCTCTGCAGGGGGTTCTTTTAGGCATGGCTCATACCGTAGCAACACCCGCGGAGATTGCTGAAGCGTGTATCGAAAGATGGAAAATTAACCTTGCGAAGATCTACCAAAGAAGTAAGAGGCAATTGGAAGAGTTGCGAAAAAATGGCGAGGTTCCCCAATTTCGATACACGCCGCGCGACGAGTTTATCTTCTCACGGGTTGAGCCAGGCAGCCGCTTGCTTTATGCAGGATGTGGCACTGGAACACAATGCCTCGGCTGGGCGCAGAGAGGCTATGAGGTTATCGGAATTGATACGGACGAACAACTGGTTGGGATTGCAAATGAGCGGGCGGAATATCTTAAGCTTCCATTTCAGGCAGTTTGCATGGATGCTCACAACATCGGTTTTTCGTCAGGATCTTTTGATGGCTTTTTATTGGAATTTTATGGATTTCAGCCTTCCCCGGTTCAGGCATTGGCTCTTCAAAGAGGACTCGCAAGTGCAATGAATGACAATGGAAAAGGGTTTATTGTAGCAACCCGTAAAAAATATGCCTCCTTCTGGAACGGGATGTCGAATCTTGGGTATCCAGAATCCATGATTCATTGGTTGACAAACCAACGCCGATTGGACCACTACTTTTCACAGATGGATGCGTGTGAAGAGAAGCTCTGTTTTGGACTGTATATCCGGAGCCATACTGTAGACTCTCTGTCTCGCGAATTGGGTGGCGTTTTCGATGTGCAAGAATGTATGTATGAAGAACATGATCAGCGCTATCTGATAAGTGTGGTCAAAAGAAAGGACCGTTTTTCGGATTCACCATCGACCTCAGAGAATGACAATAGCGAGGATTGGACAAAGCAGGAATATCTGCAAAGGGAGGGGCCGTCCATTGAAGATGTCTTGTACGAGATTCACGCTATTTGCGATCTACTTGAATTACATAAGGAGAGAGTAGAGCGGTTTTTCCTCAATGGTGAGGTTTCCGGGGGAAAAACCCCTTTATCCATGGTGGATACGGATCTCCCAAGGTTTATCGAGCTTCTCGAGCATACTTACGGAATGCGGCCCTTCCGCTCTTAGGGGTAAAATATGGGAAAAGAGTGTCGCGCTTGTCCTTACCTGCCAAGCGCCGCTCGGGGGCTGACGACGTCATCAGCGCGTTGCCTCATGACTATGATACGATTTTGGGAAAGCGGTTCGAGGACGGGAAAGAACTGAGCATGGGCGAGTGGCAGAAAGTGGCCCTGCCCCGCGCCTTCAAAGCGGGGCATTCCTGTGCTTACAAGGAATGTTATGAACGTTGAAAGACGAGAAAAAAGCTATACAAAAGAAGACTTCAATAGCAGTATCGACATCCTGTTGAGGCTGATTAAGGACTGGGTCAACGGCGTGCCGACCGCTTCGGTGCACGCATCAGATTTACAATGGGAGGTGTTGCCTGAGCTTGCCCGGCGCATCGATCTCACCCCTGTCGTGTACCGACAGCTCAAGGCATCAAACATCCATGCGCCTGAACCGGTCATGGTGAACCTGAAGAACGGGTATCTGAACGAATCCGTTAACCTCATGAAGCGCGAGGCCGCGCTTGCCCGCGTGATACAGGCAATGAACGGGCAGGGGATCGTGCCGGTCTTTTTCAAGGGAGCAGCCTTTGCCTATACCGTCTACCCTGATCCTGTCTGCCGCACGATGGGCGACATCGACCTCTGGATAAGCGAATCCGACATGGTTCCTGCGCAAAAAGCCCTCGAACGGATCGGCTATGTGTGCAAGGGAGAGCGGGCACAGCCCCTGCGGCTTGAAGGCGGGTATGAACAGGATGTTCAAATGTTCTGCACCCGGCCGGGTACGGGACTTGTCGAGCTGCACGGGTTTGTCGTTGCCGGCGGGTGGATGCGCTATACAACGGCGTTCGATCAGACCAGCATTCGGGAGCGGCTGGTTCCGCTTGTGGTGCTGGGACGCCATGCGCTGACACTCAGCCCCGAGGATGCCGTCATCCAGCTTGCTCTTCATATTGCGGTCAGCCACCAGATGTCGGTTCACATGATGCGCAGCCTTATGGACACAGCACTGCTTTGCAGGCATTCATGCATTGATTGGGAATTGGTCGCCAGCAGGGCGCTGGCATGGAAGGTGGCAACGGCGACATGGCTTGTGCTTAGGCTTGCCCGCGACATGGCAGGACTGGCAGGGGCTGATACGACACTGCAAAGACTTGCGCCTCCGCGTTGGAAAAAACGGCTTCTTTCGGTATGGGTCAATGCCCACGGTGACTGGCTGTGGAAACAGCACTGGCTGAGCATACGCTCTGCATTCAGCGATGAGCCACGGAATCCATCTATGACCGAAAGACATGCCCATCTCAACCATGGCCCTCTGCGATTTGTGCTGCTGTTGCTGCTCATTGACCGTGCGGCCGATGTCTGCCGCATGATTGCCCGGGGTATATGGCCTGACAGGATCTGGCTTCTCGGCCGGTGCGGAAAAGCGGATATACAGGCCAGGCTGTATTACCTGGGAGAAGCGGTCAGGGGCAAGGTCGTCGGCAGGATAAAAAATAAATCTTAAAACAGCAAACCTAAGCTTCGCTGCCTGCTTAGCGGTCATGATTCTTTGCCTGTGTAACGGCAACCATAACGCCAAGCGTTCGTTTATCATCAGAGACCCTTGTTTCGGCAGGGCACCAGGTCCTGCTGACGTTAAAGGTCAGAATCCGGCGCGGTGCATACCGGTTTGGCCGGATCAGCACCTTTTTCCATCCGTGGTCGGAAATATCTTCATTGTATACACCGGCTTCATTGTCCCTGATGGTCACCCGCACCGGATTTCCCTGTATATCGGGATGGCTGGCTGATATGAATACCGCGCATCCCTCCCGGCTCTGTTCGTCTGTCAGGGGCAGGAATGCGCGCATGCCGGACCAGCGGAAAGTCGGGGGGCCGGATTCAGGCCAGTCACCAATATTTCCCTGCGGAAGAGTCTCCCTGCCATAAAAGCCGATGCCATCACCGGGGATGTCCGGCAGAAATGTAACAGGGGAAAGGGCTATGCCGAGCTCCCGGGGATCCCTGCTGATGCCCAGTTTAAGAGGGCAGAACGTGCTGCTCACTTCCGTGGTGATGCTGATGCGACTGCCTTTGATGCCCGGCACATAATAGATTAATTCCATGTCTTTCTTTTCAAAAAAAAGCTGCCGGTCAAGCACGACATCATCAATCTTCAGCGTCAGATCAAGCCCCTTCTCTCCCATATTGTGAGGAGAAGCGGCGGCATTCATCCTGATGATATCTGATGCCGCCGGCATGTTGGCAAACGATTTTTTCATTGTCCATCGCATGGGCTGGTTGTTCCAGCGTTCCCACGCGTAGAATCCCAATTCGTAATCAGCTCTGTCACCTCTGGAAAAAAACATGATCATATATCCTGCCAGCACGGCGCAGCAGATGCATACGACCACTGCTCGTGCCGAATGCAAGAATTTCATGCTCGGCGGCGCTGGTTTGCTGGAGGGAACCGATATGGCTGCAGCAGCAAACCAGAACATAAACTGCTGACTCGGCAGCAACAGCGGATGGCCGGTCATACAGGTTGCAAGATAGCCTGCCAAACCGGCAATGAGCCCCAGTCGCGCAGACCGCAGCGTTTCAAGCGAGGCGAGCCCGGAGCGGAAAACAGCTGCAAGCACAAGGACAAACAGCGCAAGCCCTGACAGCCCCATGTCGACCGCAAGCTGAATGAAATAGTTATGAGCGTTTTCAGGCTTCTGGTAAGAGGAGTATGTCTTGCCCGCTTTTTGCGCTTCGTTGAACCCGCTGTAGAAAGGATAGCGACGCAAGAAGGAGCCGATGCCGTGCCCGACAAGCGGAGAATGCTGTATCATATCAAAGCAGACCTGCCAGCGGTTAATACGGTATTTCATGGAGGAGGAGTCGGCCAATTGTCTGAGCGAATGGCTGGTGAAGGGGATGACCACGTTTGGTATTTTTTGGGGGAGCAGCAGCAGCAGAACAATCAGCGCGCATCCCGCTGCGGCAATAGTCAGAACAATGGGAAAAGACTTTTTCCTGAGCAAAAAAAATCCTATGCCAACTGCGGTCATGGTCAGCGCTGTCAGAAGTGCAACCCGGGACAAAGAGTAAAAAATACACAGCGCGAGCAGTCCCGCTGCGCAGCCTGCGGCAATCCGCGCTTTTCCGAAGCCACGGATAAAGCAAAACAGGAAGATGCCGTAGAGCAGGACGGCAATGCTTGCATAGGAGTTCAGGTCGTCAAAGGGTAAACTGATGCCGCGGTTATGAATATTTTGAAGCGACCGCCAGGCCGGTATATCGGCGAAAAACTGAATGCCCGAAAAAATAACCAGGGTAGACGCCTGTACGCAGGCAACGCGTAGGAAGAAAGGCATCAGGCGTTCGCGAAACGGGTCAGTTTCAATCATGCGGTACAGAAGCAGCCCCTGCGACAAGGTCCATACCGCGGGGATGCAGAAGAGCGGGCTCATCTGATCAAGCATAGACTTTTCCCACAGTGAGGGAAAGAGCATAGCCGGCGGATAGTACCGCAATTGCCAGGCAAGGGAGAAGAAAACACATGTAATGAGAAGATCGATATAAAAGCCCGCCTTTGTCACAGGGCCGGGCGCGATCTTTCCTGTAACCACTCTTTTGAAAAACCAAACGAGGTAGATGGCCGAAAAAACCGTGCCGTGCACTTCAAAAATAGATACCTTATAGGGCAACAGCACGCAGATGCCATTGATGAAGGGGATGAGTGCCGCAAAACCACTGAGGGCAGCCAGCACCGAAAACCAGGCGCTAGCTGCTGCCATAGCGTGCAGCGCCATGAATGGCAAGACGCCGGAGGAAATATTCAGATAAAAAAAGACCAGTTGGTATATGCAGAGCACTGCCCCCAGAGAAAACAGGCAGTATCGCCACGCGCCCGCAAAACGCTCAGCCCCCGCGTATTTTTTTGTCATAGATCTTCCTTAGATCGGATAAAAACAGGGGCACCATGTGCCATGGCTCCCACAGACACCGCTTCCAGAGCCGCCGCGGTTCGGTGAGTAGCCGGAACAGCCATTCAAGCCCTACCTGACCCAGCCACCGGGGAGGCAGGGGAACGACCCCGGCAAGATAGTTGATGCATCCGCCGCAGGTAAGGATGACCGGTACATCAAGAAGGCTGTGATTGGTAACAATCCAATGTTCCTGCCGCGGCATGCCCATGCCCACCAGCAAGATATGTGGTCTGGCGGCCTTTATCTGACGAATGACCACCTCATTTTCCGGATGACCCAGATGACAGTTGAAATGCCCGTGCGCTGTTTCAAGATGCAGGCTTGGCGACCTCAGCCGCAGCACATCAGCACCTCGAGCGGCCACGCCCGGCATCGCACCTAGATAAAAGACGCGCCAGCCATTCTGAGCGGCCTGCTCCATGAAAGAAAAAATCCAGTCCATGTATGAAACGCGATGTCTCCGCTCAGTCTTCAGGCCAAGCGCCTTCGCCCAAAAAATGAGAGGCATGCCGTCAATGTGGATTACCCTGCAAAGCCTGTAAAAAACTCGCATTTGCTCGTCACGGTGATAAAGAAAAATGCTGTGTAGATTGTGGTAGCCGATAACGCATCGGGTGCCTTTTTCTATGTGATGCGAGATGATGCGGGTAAGTCCCCTGCCGTCGATCATGTCGGCAGTGATACCAAGAAACCCTATGCGCTTTATTGCGGCATCGTGCGCTGCAGTAGCAATCTGTTGACGATTATTTTTACCCATACATAAATTATTTTTGATAGAGACTATAATTGATTAATAGAACAGGGAGTCCCACACTATATATAAACACAAACTCTCTTACAATGATTTGAAAAGACATTGCTTTCGAGCAATGGAAGTATAGGGAGGCTGTTTTTGCTTGTCAAGGGATATTATGGAGACGAAAACGGGCGGGGCAGAAAATCTGCGAAGTCGATCTTCCGACCCGCCCGAAACACAGGGCAGCCATAGGGAAGCGCCCTATTTTTAGCTTTTAATCAGTGGGTCTCAGGTTATCTGAATGAATCAATATGCTCTACAACTCAGTCATTTATTCAAGAAGATCGGAGTCGGCAATTTCAGACAAAAAGCTTAAGATATTGCAGGTGGTCCCTTCTTTTTTATCCCATGTGGGCTTATGGCGGCATCCCCCATGTTATGTATGAGCTCTCGCGAGAGCTGACGAGGATGGGGCACGACGTCACCGTCTATACCACCGACGTTCTCGATCAGGACAAGCGGTGTGACCAGAGCGGCAGGGAAACGAAGGTCGACGGTATCACGGTCCGCTACTTCAGGAACATCAGTAACAGCCTTGCTTACCACGATCGGCATCCGCATCGCACAAGCATCATTCTTGACATGAGTGTCAATATGTGCGAATTTATACAGGCTTAAGATCAGTCCTGTTTCTTCCATCCTGTGCGGAGGAGGTCTAAAACGATGGCCATAATCGAGTGGAAAAAGGTGGAAACGGTCGGCGTCATCACGATGAACAACGGGGAGAACAGACACAATCCCGAGTTTATCCGGGCCATTCTGACGTCGTTCGATGAAATCGAAGGAGATCCGAAGATATCGTCGGTGATCATCGCTTCCAGTGACCCGAAGAACTGGTCGCAAGGGATCGATCTCCAGTGGATAACAGACGCCATGGCAAAGAACGATCTTCAGGGGATCCGGGACTTCATGTATGGCCTGAACCGGATCTTCAACCGAATCCTCCTCTACCCGATGCCGGTCATCGCCGCCATCAACGGACACGCCTTCGGCGATGGAACGATCATGGCCTGCGCCTGCGACTTTCGTTTCATGAAGGCCGACCGCGGCTTTTTCTGTTTTCCGGAAATCGACATCAACATCCCCTTTCTTCCCGGCATGCAGGCGATCATCCGCAAAGCGATCCCCTACTACAAGCTCGAAGAGCTCGTCTTCAGCGGGAAAAGAACCGGGGCCGCGGAGCTGGAAGCACACCACGTGATCCTGAAGTCCTGCGAGAATGAAGAAGCGCTGATGCGGGAGGCCCTTGCCTTTGCAAAATCCTTTAACAAGAAACGACCCATTTTCGGTGAGATCAAAAAGAGATTCCATCGGACCATCATCGAGACCATGGAGAAGGAGGATCCCGCTTTCATCGAACGCCTCCAGTTGATGCTGCAGGGTTAACCTGAAAGCGGGTTTTGGAACATGCACCGTCTGATCAACCGTTATGTCCTGAGGGAAATCGCCATTCCGTTCTGCATGATTCTCTTTGTGCTCACCTTTGTCCTGCTCATGGGAAAGATCCTGCAGGTCATGGACCTAATGATCAACAAGGGGATCGGGTTTGCGGATATCGCCCGGTTGATGCTTTATCTGCTCCCCTCTTTCCTGATGTTCACCATTCCCATCTCTCTTCTGATCGCAATCCTGATCGGCCTGGGACGGCTTTCGGGGGACAATGAATGGACCGTTATGAAGATGTCGGGCCTCAGCCTCTATCAATTGTCGTATCCGGTAGCCTGCGCGGCGCTGGTTGCGTTTCTGATGACCCTGGCGACGACCATTTTCCTTGTTCCTTACGGGAACCTTGCATCCAAGGCCCTCCTCATGGATATGGCGAGGCAGAAGGCCAGCATCGGGATCCGGGAAAAGGTTTTCATCGACGCTTTTCAAGGGATTCTGCTCTACGCGGAACGGATCCCGGCGCATGGCGATTTCCTGGAAGGGGTCCTCATCTCGGACAGCCGGATCAGCCAGGAGCCGAGCACCATCATCGCCCGACGGGCTTATCTGATTTCAAATCCCGATACGATGGTCATCACGCTCAGGCTCGAGGACGGCAGCACGCACACAGTCGATGCCGGCCTGAACCGTTACCGGAAGATGGATTTCCGTTTCTACGATGTCCGTCTGGACCTCGCGTCGGCCCTTTCCGCGGAGAATAAGAACGGGGTAAAGTCCAGTATGGAGATGAGCCTTTCCGAACTAATAACCACGTTGGGAAACCGCGGACTCAAGGATGATGCGTTGCGCGAGTTGGCGATCGAACTGAACAAGAAGCTGACCGTCCCCCTCTCCTGTCTTGTTTTCGCCCTCATCGGGATTCCTCTCGGAATCCGGGCTCATCGCTCCGTCCGTGCGCGTGGTTTCACCCTTGGCCTCTTCCTCGTTCTCGTCTACTACCTGTTTCGCCTCGGCGGCGAGGCTCTGGTCGAAACGGGCAGGCTCTCCCCGATCCTCGGAACCTGGACTCCGAACTGGATTTTCGCCGCCGCCGGAATCCTTCTTTTTTCTCTCTCCGCCAGGGAAATCTCTTTCCGGCAGCTCTTTCGCCGCGCCTCCGCCGACCCTGCACTTACAGCTACCGCGGTGGACGACCCTTCCCGGGGGAGAAAGAGATCATCATGAAGATCGTCGATCGCTATCTGATCCATGAATATCTGAGGAATCTGCTTTTCATTACCCTCTCCTTCCTCGCCCTTTTTCTGATCATCGATTTCTTCGAAAAGATCCGGATGTTTCTCAGCAATCACGCTACATTCAAGCAGATGGGCTCCTACTTTCTTTTCATGATACCGACGATCGTCTCACAGATTCTGCCGGCGGCCGTCCTTATCGCCTCGCTTGTGACCTGCGGAACCCTCTCCCGGCACAGCGAAATCACGGCGATGAAGGCAAACGGCATCAGCCTTTACCGGATTGCCCTCCCCATCCTGACCATCGCCGCCCTGACCTCCCTGATGATCTTTTTCCTGAGCGAATGGGTCACCCCCCTGACCAACGACAGGGCCGAGCAGATCCGTCTGGTCGAGGTGCAGAAACGACCGTCCAGGGGCAGCTTCAAGCAGTATCAGATCTGGTACCGTGGAGAGAAGGGCATTTACAATTTCCGACTGTTCGACGCGCGCACCGGTACGCTCCAGGGGATCACCATCCATTACCTCGATCGTCAGATGAATCTGATCATGCGCCTGGATGCGGAGAAGGGCGAATGGAAGGATGGTCGCTGGCTATTCCACAACCTGCTGGTCACCCGTTTTGATAGCGGCGAATTCCCGGTTCTTTCAAGAATCAAACAGCAGGTGGTTGATCTTCCGGAAAGTCCCTCCGATTTTCAGTTGATCCAGAAGGATGTTGAGGCGATGGGTTATTTCGAGCTGAAACGGTACATCCGGAAACTCCAGTCGGAGGGTTATGACGCGACACGTTACGTCGTCGATCTCCATGGCAAGATGGCCTTTCCGCTGGTCAGCATCATCCTGGCCGTGATCGGCATCTCCTTTTCCCTCCGGTCCGAGCGGAGCGGCGGCATCGCCCAGGGAATCGGCGCCGGGCTAGTCATCGGATTCTCCTACTGGCTCGTTTACGCCTTCGGGATGTCCCTGGGGCGGTCCGGTACCCTTCCTCCGTTCATCGCCGCCTGGTTTGCCAACATGCTCTTCGCCGTCGCTTCCCTCTTTCTCGTTCGGCGGGTGAAGACCTGAAGCCTTCTCTATTTTTTCAATACCGGTAATAGTCCGGCTTGAATGGCCCTCCGACAGGTATCCCGAGATAGTTTGCCTGTTTTTTGGAAAGCTTCGACAGCTTCGCCCCCAGACGCTTCAGATGAAGTCGGGCCACCTCTTCATCCAGCTTCTTGGGCAGCGTATAAACGCCCGGTTTCAGTTTGCCGGCAGCCAGTTCCAGTTGCGCGAGGCACTGGTTGGTAAAGCTGTTGCTCATCACAAAGCTGGCGTGGCCGGTCGCACAACCGAGATTCACCAGACGTCCTTCGGCCAGAACGATAATGCTTCTGCCCGATTTCAGCGTCCATTTGTCCACCTGCGGTTTGACCGACATGCGCTTGCAGCCGGGCGTATTTTCCAGATAATGAATATCGATCTCGCTGTCAAAATGGCCGATATTGCAGACGATGGCCTCGTTTTTCATCTTTTCCATCTGCCGGCCGGTGATGACGTCGCAGCAGCCGGTCGCCGTGATGAAGATATCCCCTTTGGCAAGGACGTCATCGAGGGCGGTCACCTCGTACCCCTCCATGGCCGCCTGGAGCGCGCAGATCGGGTCGATTTCCGAGATGATCACACGGGCGCCGAAGCCCCGCATGGACTGGGCGCACCCCTTGCCGACATCGCCGTAGCCGCAGATGACCACCGCCTTGCCGGCCACCATGATGTCCGTGGCCCTTTTGATGCCGTCCGCCAGGGATTCCCGGCAGCCGTAAAGATTGTCGAATTTCGACTTGGTCACCGAATCGTTCACATTGATGGCGGGGAAGAGAAGTTGTCCCTCCCTGGCCATCTGGTAGAGGCGGTGCACACCCGTCGTGGTCTCCTCGGAAACCCCGCGGATATGTGATGCCACTTTGTGCCAGTGTTGCGGCGACGTCTTCAGGCGGTGGGCAAGGCGCTCCCGAACGATCTTTAACTCTTTGTTATCACATGGCTGTTTCAGTATCGGGGGGTCATTTTCCACCCGCACGCCTTCATGGACCATCAGCGTTGCATCCCCGCCGTCATCGACGATCAGATCCGGCCCCGTGCCGTCGGGCCAGGTCAGCGCCTGCTCGGTGCACCACCAGTATTCCTGCAGAGACTCACCCTTCCACGCAAACACGGCAGCGGTTCCCGCCTGGGCGATCGCGGCCGCGGCATGGTCCTGTGTGGAGAAGATGTTACAGGATGCCCAGCGGAGATCAGCCCCAAGTTCCTTCAGCGTCTCGATCAGCATGGCTGTCTGAATCGTCATGTGCAGGCTGCCCATGATCTTCAGGCCGGCCAACGGTTTTTTGGTACCGTACTTTTTCCGGACGGCCATCAGGCCCGGCATCTCATTTTCGGAAAGACGAATCTCCTCCCGACCCCAGGCCGCCAGAGACGGATCGGCAATCTTGCAAGGCAGCTTTTTATCCATTTGCAAAAATTTCATGGTTCAAACTCCTTTTTATTGATTTCGTTTCGGTTTCACCGCACGGATCACTCCTCGAAAATAAGCCTTTGGGGTTCATTGGGGTTGTTCTCGTAAGGGAGGTTCTTCCCGCTCGACAATGGTGAGGTCCTCATGTGGCGTTACAATCCCCGCTGAAATGATCAGGGTAAAGGCCTCTTCCACAGTCATGCGGAGTTCGATCAGTTCATCCCGGGGAACCATGATGAAAAATCCCGTCGTCGGCGTCAGCGCAAGCGGCATAAAAACACCGACGCAGGGGCTTTTCTGCCCGATAATATTCTGGATTTCTTCGTTGGGGGTTCCGGTGATGAATCCAACGCTGTAAACCCCGCGACGGGGATACTCAACCATGACGACACTCTTAAAACTCTGTGCCTTGTCCATAAAGAGACTGTCGGCAATCCGTTTGATGGCCTGATAGACGCTCCGGACGAACGGAATCTTTCCGACAAGATGTTCGCCGAAGCGGACCAAGCGGTTTCCGAGGTAGCTCTTCGTCACAAGACCGCAGACGAAGATGAGAATGACCGTGACGATGGCGCCCAATCCGGGGATATGAACATGCAACAAGTTATCAGGCTGATATTGCGTAGGAATAACCCGCAGGAGGTTATCCATGATACCCATGATGAAGGAGAGGATATAGATCGTGAGTCCCACCGGAATGACAACGGCCAGACCGGTTAGAAAGATCCTCTTCAGTTTCTTTTTCAGCATTCCCGTCCTTTTTTACGATTGCATCGCGTGCGCGAATCCATACCAGAATCAAAAAATGGTTTCAATGGTTTATTTGGTGAAAAGACCGAACCGGGCAGGGAAATTCTCTGCCCGGTGTTTTGGAGATCATTTGAAGAAATCGCTGACATCCGAAACGACTTCCATCGTTCCCACGTTCCAGCATGGAAGCGCATCCGGAGACGTTCCAGCGTCTCTTTATGCCGGCCGATGTTTGATCCTGTTCTTTTCATCGAGGAGGATGCACTTCGGAGACCAGTTTGCTGCGTCCGCCTCATCGACCATCACATAACTGGCGATGATGATCAGATCCCCGCGAGTGACCTTCCTCGCCGCCGCACCGTTGAGACAGATGGTCCCCGAATCTTTGGGGCCCGGAATGATGTAGGTTTCAAATCGCTCCCCGTTCGAAACATCATAGATGGCGACCTTTTCATAGGGGAGGAGCTCCGCCGCCCCCATGAGCTGTTCGTCAATCGAAATGCTGCCCTCGTAATGGAGATCCGCGTCGGTCACCGTCGCCCGATGGAGCTTCGACTTGAGCATGAACCTCTGCATGATCATCTTCCTCCCAATATTCCTTCTCCGGTTTCCAGGGATTCCCCGAAGACGCGGTTGTCGATCAATCTTGTCTTCCCGACCCGGACCGCCAGAGCCAGCACGCATTCGCCCTCGATCCGCGCCGCGTCCTTCATGGTCATCACATCACAGATTTGGGCATAATCGATCTCCGTGTGCGGATAACCGGCGATCCATGCACGCACTTTCCCCAGAATGGAAGAGGCGTCCCGCTCCCCGTTGTCGTAGAGCTCCCCGGCAAGGTTAAGGGATCGGCTCAGGCTCAGGGCGGATTTTCTCTCTTCCGGGTTCAGGTAGACATTCCGCGAGCTCATCGCTAGTCCGTCTGGCTCGCGCGTCGTATCCATGCCGACCACCTCGATGTCCATATTCAGATCGCGGACCATCCGCCGGATCGTGACATACTGCTGGAAATCCTTCTTCCCGAATATCGTGATATGGGGTTTGACGATATGGAAGAGCTTCGTGCAGACCGTCGTCACCCCCCGGAAAAATCGCGGACGGGAAATGCCACAGAGGTTGTTCGTGACCCCCTCCACCTCGACATGGGTCTGATAGCCTTCCGGGTACATCTCCCGGTTGTCCGGACAAAAGATCACATCGACGCCCAACCCTTCGGCAAGCGTTCTGTCTCTTTCGAAATCGCGCGGATAGGCATCCATATCCTCCGTCGGGGCGAACTGGGCGGGATTGACATAGATGCTGACGACGAGGCAATCCCCCCGTTTGCGTCCGATCCGCATCAGGTTCAAATGCCCCTCATGAAAGTATCCCATCGTCGGGACAAAGGCGACCCGCCGCCCGCGGCATCGTTCAGCCTCCGAAAATTCCTGCATTTCTGCCGCGGATTGAATGATCTTCACATCTCACCCCAATAAAAAAGCCCCTGCGTCCAAGACGAGAGGCATTCTTCCGTATTCATGAACTCCGATGTTCCCCCGTCCCAGTCCGTTGCCGGATCCAAGCGTCGACGTTCCCCTATCAGAGGCCCTTGGGTTTGTCAAGAAATTTTGTCGCGCCGCTCTCGATCCATGCGGTTGTCAGCCGGGAGAATTCCTCGACCGACAGGGTCTCCGCCCTTCTGGTTCGGTCGATGCCGCTTCGGACGAACACCCGATCGACCATTTCCTCCGGAAGACCGATCCGGCGGAGGTTGTTCCAGAGGGTTTTTCTTCGCCGGGCGAAGGCCGCCCGGACGATGTTTGCAAACAGCGCCCCATCCGGAAGCTCGGGCTCCCGGCGGACCTCCATCCGCAGAACGGACGAAACCACGTCCGGCACCGGATAAAAGCAGGTCGGCGGGACCGTCATTTCGCATACGGCCCTCGTATACTTTGCGACGATGACCGAAGGGATGCCGTAATCCTTCGTCCCCGGAAGCGCCGCAATCCGGTCCGCCAGTTCCTTCTGGAACATCAGGATCATCGACGAGATCGACCGCCGAAAGTCGAGCAGACGAAAGAGGATCGGCGAGGAGATATGGTAGGGAATATTTCCGACAACCTTGATTCTTTCCCCCGGACAGGCGGAGGAAAAATCGTACTTCAGGACATCCATCTGCACGACCTCCACCCGGTCCTGTCCGGTGAATCGCTCCCGCAGAATAGCCGTCAGCCGCGGATCGACCTCGATGGCGATCACCCGTCCTGCCCTCTTCGCCAGTTCCTCCGTCATGAAGCCGAGGCCGGCGCCGATTTCGACGATCGTATCATCCTCTGCGGGTTCGGCGAGCGCGACGATCCTTCGGATGATGTTCAAGTCCTCCAGGAAGGACTGTCCCAGTCTCTTCCGGGGATGGATATCATACCGGGCGAGCATTTTTCGGACGGATATCATCTTTTGCCCCTCGCCCGGATCAATGTGATCAGCCGGCGCGCGACGAAATAGGCCGGGACGGCAAAAAATGGGGCCATCAGGATGCCGCCTGTCAGCAGCGGCAGCAGGATCTCCCACCCCAGTGCAGCGAAGCTGCCCAGGGTGTGATCGATGAGTTCGAAACGGCTGCGCTCCATCCCCAGCAGGAATCGGCCGAGTTCATACTGGGCGACGTAGAGCAGAGGGGCGGTCAGCGGATTGGAGATGATCAACGCGCCGAGGTAACCTGCCGTGATGTTCTGGCGGAAGAGGAGACAGATCAGGACGATGATCCCCGTATGGAACGGAATCGTCGGCGTCACGCCGACGAAGACGCCGATCGCCACCCCAGCGGCGATCTGTGCGGGCTCACCCTTCAGGCTGATGAATCTCTCGTAAAAGGTCCGGATTCGCTTTTTCAGGATCATGGGTTAACCGTGAGGGGCCAGCGGGAGACGGCATTCAGGTCAAGCCCGTCCCTTCGTCCCGCTTTGAGGAGATGCGTTCCGACCACGGCAATCATCGCCGCGTTGTCGGTGCAGAGAACCGGAGGCGGTATGAAAACCTCGATCCCCGCGGAGGCCCCCTCGTTCCGGAAACGTTCCCGCAGGCGACTGTTCGCGGCCACCCCCCCGCAGATGACGACGCGGGTCACCGAGACCATCGCCGCGGCGCGGAGGGTCTTCTCCACCAGGACATCGCAGATCGCCTCCTGATAAGACGCCGTCAGATCGGGCAACTCCTCAGGGGTAAAAGGGGCGCCCCGCTTCTTGAGTCTCGTCAAAAGGGAGGTCTTCAGGCCGCTGAAGCTGAAATCCAGACTTTCCCGCATCGCCCGCGGAAATGGAAATGCCTCGCGATTGCCCTGCTTCGCGAGGCGGTCGATCACCACCCCTCCCGGATAGCCGATCTCCAACAGCTTTGCGGCCTTGTCGAAGGCCTTGCGGCTGCGACGTGCCCCTCCAGGTGATCGACCCCGACAAGCGGGAGCCTTGGGGCAAAGGCGATCGTCTTGGCTGCAGACAAACCGAGAAGGAGGGACCCGATCAGCCCCGGCCCTCGCGTCACGGCGATACCGTCGATCCCGGCCAGGGTCATCCCCGCATCCTCCATGGCCTGGAGGATCACCGGCACGATCGCCTCGATATGCTTGCGGGAGGCGATCTCCGGGACAACGCCTCCGTAGCGCTCATGCACCTTCACCTGTGAGGCAATCACATTGGAGAGCAGGACGCTTCCGTCCCCGACCACCGCGGCCGCCGTTTCATCACAGGAAGATTCTATACCCAGGACCACCATCAAGCCATCCCCCGCACATTTTCTTTTACAAAAGTGCGGAAAATATATATAGAATTGGCCGGTTTTTGCAAACAAACTTTTCAAGAAAGAGACAACTATGGAAATCTATACCGATTTTCTTGTTCTGGGCACCGGCATTGCGGGTCTCAGCTTCGCGATCAAGGCTGCGGAACTGGGCAGCGTCGCCATGGTCACCAAGAAAGACAAGACCGACTCGAATACGAATCTGGCACAGGGCGGGATTGCCGTCGTCCAGGACCAGACGGACCGCTTCCAGTATCACATCGACGATACGCTCACCTGCGGCGCCGGACTCTCGAACGAAGAGGTCGTCCGTTTCGTCGTGACGGAGGGGCCGGAGAGGCTCCGCGAATTGGTGCAATGGGGTGTGGAATTCACCCACTCGGAGGCGGAGCCGGAGCGGTTCGATCTCGGCCGGGAGGGAGGCCATTCGATGAGAAGGGTCGTCCATGCCAAAGATCTGACCGGGCGGGAGATCGAACGGGCGCTTCACGAGAAGGCCGGGAAAAATGATAACATCCAAATCTTCGAAAACCACATTGCCATCGATCTGATCATGAAGTCCTCCGCCCTCGGCCAAAAGATCGAGCATGACCGTTGTCTCGGCGCCTACGTGCTGGATATAGCCAAGAACGAGGTCCATACCTTCCGGGCCAAATACGTTATGTTGTCCACCGGCGGCGTCGGCAAGGTCTACCTGATCACCACCAATCCGGACATCGCCACGGCCGACGGGATCGCGATGGCCTACCGCGCAGGCGCCAGGATCGCCAACATGGAGTTCATCCAGTTTCACCCGACCTGCCTATACCACCCCGACGCGAAATCCTTTCTGATCAGCGAAGCCGTCCGCGGCGAGGGGGGGATTCTGAAGCTCAAGAACGGCAGCACCTTCATGGAGAAATACCATCCGATGAAGAGCCTCGCGCCGCGCGATGTCGTCGCCAAGGCGATCGACACCGAATTGAAAAAATCCGGAGATGATTGCGTTCTGCTCGACATCACCCATCGGGACAGGGATTTTCTCGTTTCCCGGTTTCCGAACATCTATCAGAAGTGCATGGAGTTGGACATCGATATGGCGAAGGATCCCGTCCCGGTCGTCCCTGCCGAACACTACCTCTGCGGCGGGGTCATGGTGAATGAGATGGGTGAAACGAACATCGCGGGGCTTTTCGCCTGCGGGGAGGTTTCCTGCACCGGATTGCACGGCGCCAACCGTCTGGCAAGCAATTCACTGTTGGAGGCGGTCGTTTTTGCGCATCGTTCCGCCCGTCGCATCAGGGAGATCGGGGACACGATGCGGCATCATGTCCCCGATTTGGAGGAAGCGCTCACCGTCCCGCCATGGGATCCGAGAGGTGCCACGGAAAGCGATGAATCGGTCGTCGTCTCGCACAACTGGGACGAGATCCGCCGGTGCATGTGGAACTATGTAGGCATCGTCCGTTCCGACAAAAGGCTGGAGAGGGCGCAGCGCCGAATCGATCTTATCAACCGGGAGATCGACGAATATTACCGGAATTTCATCGTCACGCGAGACTTGCTGGAACTGCGGAACATTGCCGTGGCCGCCAAACTCATCGTGGCCTGCGCCCGGATGCGAAAGGAGAGCCGTGGGCTGCATTACAACCTCGACTATCCGGAGAAGAATGATCGGGTCTGGCTGAAGGATACGGTTGTTTCCCGCGAGGAGCTGTGGCACAAGGCATGAAAGGATTGGCCTATTATTCTTCGGCGGTCAGCGCAACCCTCTCCACTTTACCCAGATCCCGCGCGTAATATCGTGAGCCCAGGTAAAAAAGGACGAAGGAGATCAGGGCCATGGCGCTGGCGATTTTCAGGGCGGTCAGGATTCCATACCGATCGGAGAAGGCGCCGGTAACAATCGGGCCAAGCGCGCTGCCGAGCAGGTTCTGGGTTATGACGCAGAGGGCGTAGGAAACCGCCCTCAACCCCGGATGAACAACGTCCTGGGTCACGGCGATCGCCGATGAAGCCCAGGCGATGGATGCAATTCCCGCCAAAAGAAAAATCCCGTATTGGACCATCCCGCCGGAGAACAGTTGAAAACCGGTCAGTAACAGAGCCGCCGTCAACAGCGCGGAGACGGAGGGGAGCAGCAACCGGGCCTGAATCCTCTTCTTCATCCACGTGTCCGCAATCCAGCCGCCCAGCGGTGAGCCGATGATGCTGGTCAGCATGATTCCGCTGGCCAGCAGCGTGGCCTTTTGCATCGGAAACCCCTGCACCCTCTGGAAATAGGTGGGCAGGAAGGTGGACATCGATATGGAGGTGAACATCATTCCGGCAAACCCGAAGTAGGTCAGGATCAGGGAAGGCGTTGCGGCAAAGGTACGGACGATGTCCATTTTGGTCATTTTCTTGGAATTGAGGGAATTAAGGGGACACCTTGCAGCAAGGTGTCCCCTTAATTCCGGTCCCCTTAATTCCCGGTCCACCGTTTTTTCCAGGCCGACCGTCTTGTAGTCCCTGACGAAAAGGAAGAGCAGCGCAATGATCAAACCGGGCAGCGCGACGATCCCGAAGGCGTGACGCCATCCCCAACGGGAGGCTATGAGCCCGCCGATGACGATTCCCGCCGCCATTCCAAGCGGAATGGAGGCATTCCAGATTCCCACCATGAAGGCCCGCCTTTTTTCGGGGTAGAGGGCGGAAATCATCGCGGTCCCCCCCGGCGCATAGCCGGCTTCCCCAATTCCGATAGCAGCCCTGGCCGCAAAGAGCTGGCCGAAATTTCTGGTGAAGGCGCAGGCCGCCGTGGCCAGGCTCCACAAAACGGCCATGATGCCGATGCTCTTTTTTCGGCTCCAGCGGTCAATCAGGATGGAAATGGGGAAGGAGAAGAGGATAATGGCCCAGTATACGGCGGAAACCATGGCCCCGCATTGGGCGTCGGTCAGCCCCCAGTCGGCTTTCAAAAAGGGGAAGAGGGAAACGACCACCATTCGATCGATGTAGTCAAAAAAATAGAGCAACCAGAGCAACAGGAACACATAACTCGTGTAGGCCCTGGAAAAGAGGTACCCTTCGGGTGGGGGTTGTTTCGCCATCTAAAAATCTCCTTTTCTCGTCATATGTTCTCGTCTTTATGTTAAAATTCGTCCCCGATCCGGAGCATCACTTTCAATGCCTTTCCGGGATGGATGCGCTCCTGATAAACCCTCGGCAACTCTTCCAGGGAAATCAGGTCCGAGATGAGCGGCCGGGCATCGATCTTTCCCTCGGCCATCCATTTCAGGCATTCGATATTTTCCTCATGCGTGTTGGAATAGGATCCGGTAAAGCGGATCTCTTTGAAATTCATAGTCATCGGTTGACTGAGGGTGATGCCCCGAAACGAGATGCCGATCATGCAGATGGCTCCAGGATCGTTTCAAAACCGATCCCCCCGGTCCATTCCTGACCCTTCCGTCTGATATCCTCGGTGAGGGGATCAATCACCATATCGGCACCGAACTGCTCACCCAGCGCCCTTTTATCTTTCACGGGTTCGGAGAGAATAATTGGAGAAAACCCGAGGAGCTTCAACAGCCTTACCGCAGCCAGTCCGATAGCTCCCCCGTCCATCACCAACGCGGAGCCTCCTTCGCTGCCCGACAATCGAATGCCGTGCAGCGCGGAGGCAAAAGTTTCGGCCAAAGCGGCATTTCGGGAATCGACGCCCGCAGGAATCGGAATGACCATTTGCGGATAGACCATCACGTATTCGGCAAAGGCGCCGGGCAGATCACCGATCCCGATCGTTCGTCGATATTCGCTGCAGAGATGGGGCCTGCCCATCCGGCATTCGCGGCAGCGACCGCAAAACGTGGGTCGAACGATGATCCTCGCTCCCTCTCGAAGACCTTCCGTCTTCCTGTCGAAGTCCGTTACGGTTCCGCTGACCTCATGGCCAAGGATCGTACCCTCTGCAAGCAGCCCGCTCTCAATCAGGGAGTGGTCCGACCCACAGAAACCGGTATCCGACACCTTGACCAGCACGCCATGTTCCCCGGGTTCGGGAACAGGAATTTCCTCCATCACCAATCCGCCGGATCGGCGGTAGCAAACAGCCTTCATACCGTTTATTCCTTCAAAGGATAGCGGTCATTTGGATAAATCTGCATCACGAGAGCCATTGGATAAGTTTGATAGGGACTTGATTTTATGACGAAGCAAGTGTATGGATTCGAAACCTGCGTGTCAAGACAATAAAACCGGATCCTGTTGAAAAATGGAACATTCAGCGTAAAGGAGAGAATCATGAAAGGAAATCGACGCCTTGAGGGTAAAGTCGCCGTGATTACCGGCGCGGCCAACGGCATCGGCCGGGCCACGGCGCGGCTCTTCGCCCGGGAGGGGGCCAGACTCCTGCTGGCCGATATCCATGCAGAGGGGCTTCAGGAAACCCTGGACCTGGTCAGAAATGAGGGCTGTGAGGCTATTCTCAGGCGCATGGATGTTTCCGTCGAGGCGGAAGTCCAGGAACTCATCGGTCTGGCCCTCTCGGCCTATTCCCGGATCGATATCCTCTGCAACAATGCCGGTATCACAGGGCAGATGAGCGGCCTCGAGGCCCAGGATGCGGAGGACTGGAGAAAAGTGTTCGAAGTCAATCTGCTGGGGGCGGTCTTAGGAACCAAGCATGTGGCCTTACACATGCGGGAGCGGCACTCCGGCGCCATCGTCAACACGGCCTCCGTGGCGGGGATCCGCTCCGGCGCCGGAGGAAACGCCTACAGCGCCAGCAAGGCGGCCCTGATTAATTTCACCCAGACCGCCGCCTGCGATATGGGCGGGTATAATGTCCGGGTGAACGCGGTCTGTCCGGGGCTTGTGGAGACGGGAATGACAAAGCCCATCTTTGACTACGCCCGCGCGCAGGGAAAGGGGGCAAAATTGGGAAGCCGTTGCGAATTGAGACGCTACGGGAGAGCGGAGGAAATCGCCGCTGCCATCCTTTTTCTGGCCAGCGACGAAGCCAGTTTTATCACCGGCCAGGCCCTCGCGGTTGACGGCGGCAACACGGCCTCACTGAATCTACCGGGAATGAAGGTCTAACCGGCGGCAACCGCCATTTGCGGTATTCTCTGATTCTGTCTGAATCGAATAGACCGATTTCTCACAATATACAGCGGGAATTTAGGGGAGGCCGCTTACCCTCGGGCAGAGAAACTACCGACTACCGCTCCCGCAACTCGACCTCCAACCCCCTGGAACGCATCCGCTCCAATAGTTTCGTGGCATCCTCGGTGTTGACGTGGAGGATGAATTCATGCTGTCCGCCTCTCCGGCTGCTCATGTAGGCGGCGTTGAGCACCTCCAGTTCCAGGTCCATCGCGCACTGTAGCGCCTGAGTGATCTGGGAGAGGTTGGAACACTGGCGCACGATCAGCCGCGATCCCTTTTCTCCGATCCCCAGGATGGGGTTGAGGAGGAGATAAAAGAAATCGTTGGTGGTGAGGATCCCCACCACCTGACCGTTCTCCATCACAGGCAGGCAGCCCACCCGCTTCTCCTGGGCAAGGCGCACGGCGTTTTCGATCGTCATCTCCGGACTGACGACGGTCACTTCCTTATTCATGATCTCCGCCACGGTCAGCTTGGCGAAAAGATAGTGCATCTCGTGGAGGCTCAGGCTTGTCGCCATGGATGGCGAGGAGCGGAGCACACGGTCCTTGGTGACGATCCCCATAAGCTTCCCGCCGTCGACCACCGGAAGCCGTTCGATCTTCCGCTCCTTCATGATATTGGCCGCCTCCAGCACCGGCATGGTGCTGGGGATGGTCAACACGGGGCTTGTCATGATGTGTTTTACGCGCATGGGGTCCTCCTGTCGTCCGATTATGGGTGTTCGATTCGATAAGCAATCACTTCCGTACGGAGTGAGATTAAGAGAAGCCTTCCTGTATGTCAAGGAGATTAAATGTGCCCCGGGCTGATTATCACTTATTGATCACCACTCCCTTTAAAACTCTCTGCGTTGGTTCCGAATACCATATCTCGATAAAGTCAAGTATTGAGTCCTCTTCGCTCCTGCTAAAGTACTCTGCTGCCGGTCTGCGCAGAAGGTTTTTCAGGGTTTTGAAGGCATCGGGATTTTTCTGCGAGAACCCTTCCGCTATTTCTTTTGCCTCGGTCATAAGCGTCTCTTCGGATGTAACGCTGTCCACCAATCCGATGCGCCGTGCGTCTTCCGCCGTATACATGGCTCCCGTCAATAGTACCTTCTCCGCGTTGCGCTCGCCGACGGCGGATTTCAACATTCCAACACACCCGGCAAAAATGGCTGCGCCTATATTCAGTTCGTTGAGGGCTATTTTGGCCTTGCCGGTGACCATAATGCGGAAGTCACATGTAAGCGCGAGTATGCACCCGCCTGCCGTCGCGTGCCCGTTAATCGCACCGATGACAGGCTTTGGAAAAAGGAACATTCGCGTGTACATGGCGCAGAATTTTTTCAGGTACCGGGCGAAATCGTTTTTTGAATAGTTTAATAATTCCGGGATATCGAAACCGAAGGAGAAGAATTTCCCGTCGCTGGTCAGTATGACGGCTTTTGCATCTACATCTGCGGTAAGGTCACTAAAGACCGCACCCAGTTCATCGACAAACGCCTCGTTGATGGCGTTTACCTTGCCCCTGCTCATGGTAACCGTTGCGATGCCGTTTTCCTTTGAAACTTTAATAAAATTCATAATAAGCCTCCTCTATGCCCGCAAAGCACATTCGACGCCATGGGTCTCTCAAGATATTTTACAGTCGCCGCACCCTTATCCGACCCGTTGACCTTCCGTTGTGGACTTTTCCAGGATGTCCTTGATGAAGGCGTTCAAGGTTTTCCCTTCATTCATGGCATTGCTTACAAGGCGCTTGTGGAGCTCGGGATCAAGGCGAAGATTGAAGGAACCCTTGAAGGGTTTTTCAGGTTGCTTGCCCGTCTCTTTACAGAATTCAAGATAATCGTCAACGGCTTCCTCGAAAGCCGTTCGCAGTGAAACAACGTCCGTCCCCTCATAGCTTACAAGGGCGCGAATGAACTCCAATTTTCCGTAGAAAACCTTATCGTCATCGTTGTAATGGACAGACCCGAAATAGCCATTGTATTCCATCGTGTCTTTCATAGGAGATCCCCCCTCTTCAAAATTTCTTCTACCTGTTCAATCTGGTATCGCTTCAACGTCGGTGCGGGGTGTGGCCGATGCAGGATAATCGGATCTGAGGTCCGATGGTCGAAACGCACGCGCGATCCCCCGGTTTTTCCTGCCTTGACCCTGGTATATCCGAAGCCTATCAGCAGAGCCGTCATTTCATCCCATGTAAAGTCAATGGGATGCGTAAGAAGTCGCTTTACCAGTTTGTCATGTTTGCTCATGAATGCCCCTTTGAATAACAGGATAGCAGATACCCATAAAATAGGCAATCGGAAAAACTAAAATTAGTTGCAAATATCCCTTGATAGAGGTTTGGTAAGTTCTATTTTCAACAGAATTATTTTCAACAGCTTTCCGGATTTCCGTTGACAGTGATGTCGATTTCTCTTATCTTGTCGAAAACACAAGCATCAATGATACAAATTGGACCGCATGTCCGGGACGGAATAGGGATGCCGAGGAGATGAACTTTTTTGCGGAATACATCAGGGAAGTCAGGAAGAGCCTTGAGAAAGGCGACTCCACCGAACACACGCACCGCACCGCCTTGGAAGCCCTCTTGGAGGCTTGCGACAAAGAGATCGACGCCACGAACGAACCCCGCCGGATTGCCTGCGGTGCGCCGGATTTCAACATCACCCGGAGGGGAGTTCCGGTAGGCCCGCTGGTATGCCGCGGGCGAGAAACGTTTGACCGTTCGGGTGGCCGACCTTGACGGCAAGGGCCGGCTCAAGATCACGACGGACGGTGACGAGAAACTCGATCAACTCCTCGCCGCCTTCTACCATGAACCTGCGTTGACGGTCGGCACCGCCAAGGAACTCGCTCAGCGCATGGCGGGCACGACGCGGATCATCCGCGATTTGATCATTGCATCCTTCAAACATGAGACCGAGGAGACGGAACGCAAACTTGTGCAAGAGGCGCGGGAACCCTACGGCGGAGCCATGCCGTCGCGCGGCCCGTGGTTGCACAACTGGCTGACGGCTTTCCGGGAAACGCTGATTCCCGACCTTACGGAAACCGAGTTCGCCGATATGTTCGCGCAAACGCTCGCTTATGGCCTCTTTGCCGCCCGCATCCACGCCCCCGCGAACCGGGAGTTCTCCCGCGAAATGGCGGCCTTCAAACTGCCCAGGACGAATCCGTTTCTCCGCAAACTCTTTGCCGAAATCGCCGGCGTGGACATGCCGGACACCGTTGCCTGGGCCGTCGATGACCTCGTGAACCTGCTCCGTCATGCCGACATGGCGGAGATCATGCAAGACTTCGGCAAAAGCAAAGGCAAAGAAGATCCGGTTGTCCACTTCTACGAAACCTTTCTTGCCGCCTACGACCCCAAGGTCCGCGACCAGCGCGGCGTTCGATACACGCCGGAACCGATCGTGCAGTACATCGTCCGATCCGTGGACTGGCTCCTGCAAACCCGGTTCAACCGCCCCCAGGGGTTGGCCGACGATAACACCTTCATCCTCGACCCCGCGGTCGGAACCGCCACCTTCCTCTACTTCGTGCTGACCCTGATCTTCTCCAAGTTCGCCCGACAACGCGGTCAGTGGGACGGTTACGTGGAGAAGCACCTGCTCAACCGGCTGTTCGGCTTCGAAATCCTCATGGCGCCGTATGCCATCGCCCATCTCAAGCTCGGCATGCAATTGGATGAGACCGGCTACACTTTCGGCTCCGACCAGCGGCTCGGCATCTTCCTCACCAACACCCTGGAGGAGTCCGCCCGGCGCAGTGATCGGCTGTTTGCGGACTGGATTTCCGAGGAAGCCAACGCCGCCGCCAACGTCAAAGCCCAGTTGCCGATCATGGTCGTCCTGGGCAATCCGCCTTACGCCAACTTCGGACGCATGAACCGCAACCCATGGATTCTCGGCCTGCTGAACGACTACAAGCGCGGCCTGAACGAGAAGAAACTGAACCTCGACGACGACTTCATCAAGTTCATCCGGTTCGCCCAGTGGCGCATCGAGAAGACCGGTCACGGCATTGTCGGCTTTATTACCAGCAACACCTACATCGACGGCATCACCCACCGCCGCATGCGCGAATCCTTGATGGAGGCTTTTGACGAGATTTATA
This sequence comes from Deltaproteobacteria bacterium, assembly GCA_026388375.1. Taxonomy (GTDB): domain Bacteria; phylum Desulfobacterota; class Syntrophia; order Syntrophales; family UBA5619; genus UBA5619. Next base: position 3,843 of record JAPLJX010000152.1, on the reverse strand, counting down.
TCCTCGATCTGCACGGCAGTTCCAAAAAGAGGGAAAGAACGCCTGACGGCGGCAAAGACGAGAACGTCTTCGACATCACGGTGGGCGTGTCCATCCTGCTTGCCGTCAGACTCGCGGAGACAGAACCACAGTCAGGCGGACGGGCGCTCGCCCGCGTCTTCCATGCCGAATTATGGGGCGCGCGACAAGGCAAGTACGACTGGCTCTGGCAGAACGACGCCAGCCAGACCTCTTGGACCGAACTCGCGCCGACTGAACCGCACTTCTTTTTTGTGCCTAAAGATTTTGATACGGTCAGTGAGTATGAAACTGGGTGGAAACTGGGGGATGTGTTCCCTCTCTTCAAAAACGGAGTCAAGACCGATCGGGACGACCTTTTTATCGACTTCGACCGAGCTGAACTTTCGGAGCGAATACGGAGGTTCTACTCAGACGAGGGGCTTTCGGTACAGTTCCGAGTCAAGTACCGGGTCGAGGATTCATCAAGTTATGATATCCTCTCACGACGACAAAGGACACAATTTGACGAAAAGAATATTCGACAGTTTCTCTACCGCCCATTTGATATTCGATGGTTGTACTATTCGCCGGGTATAACCAGCCGGCCAGCCTACGAAGTCATGCAGCACATGCTGGCCGGGGTCAATAGGGGCCTTCTTGTGTCACGGCAGGCTGCCCTCGGATTCAAGCACATTTTTGTCGCAGACTGTTTGGCTAACGTAAACGGTATTGATACCGCTGGTCAATTCGGCAGTGGACCTTTTCTCCCGCTCTACCTCTATCCCGCTGCCAACGAACTGGACGCTTCCTCTGGCCGTCGTCCGAACATCAACCCCGCGTTCCTGAAGGCGCTGGCGGAAAAGTTGGGACTTTCGCAGGCCGGACCGAACGGATTACCGCAAGGCGTGACACCCAAAGACATCTTCCACTACGCCTACGCCGTTTTTCACTCGCCGACCTATCGCACCCGGTACGCCGAGTTCCTGAAGATTGACTTCCCGCGCCTGCTGATCACGGACAATCGGGATTTGTTCTTCCGTCTGGCCGCCCTGGGCGGGAACCTTGTCGCCCTTCACCTCATGGAATCGCCGAAGCTGAATGACCTGATCACCGAGTTTCCGGTGAAGGGAACGGATACCATCGAGAAGGTTCAGTACAACGACAAGGACGAGCGCGTCTGGATCAATCCGACTCAATACTTTGGCGAGGTACCGGTGGCGGTCTGGAACTTCCATATCGGCGGCTACCAGGTCTGCGAGAAATGGCTGAAGGACCGCAAGGGCCGAAAACTGACCTACGAAGACACCCGCCACTACCAGAGAATCGTTGTGGCCCTGAATGAGACCATTCGCCTGATGACAGAAATCGACGAAGTCATCAGACAACACGGCGATTGGCCAACCGCGTTTTCCGGGGACAACACATAGGGATGGCGGACAATCGCATGGACCCGTACGGACATGCAGGCCGTTCGGTGCAGATGATATGCCGACATCACCTGCCCTTTGGAAAAGGGAGGCCGGGCGGAATTTCTGGGAAGGCCTTTTTAAACCGCTAAATTGTTATGATTCAACCTATTTAATGCGGCCGGTGAGCAGATCAACCAGCTCCGAGGCATCCCTCTTCTCAAGGACCTCAATAATCTTCGGAATCTTTTGCCATTTTTCAGGAAGAAGATTTTCAGTAAGCATTTTAAACTTGGCGAGGAGATCATGATCCGTTAACGGATCGGCTGGATCTCCTTTGGCCGACAATACGCCGCTTTTGTACTGCTCTCCGGTTTTAAAGGCTACCTCGACCTGTTGCAAGCATTTCGCCGGAAACAGCTTGGTCATCTCCGAATCGGCCTGCAAGGTTACCCGCCGAGAAAGCTCCGCAACTCTTTCATCCCTGAGGGCCTTTCCGGAAACCTCCTGAGGACTCAGTTTGCCGTGGACAAGATAGCTGGCCACAGCAAAGGGAATGCTGTAAACGGCCTCCATGGTGTTCGAAGGATCCCTGCGGTTGAGAAGAAGGGCCTTTTCAAAGGTCCGGATGAAAATCTGATCAATTTTCTCCTCCCGATGACCCAGTTCCTCAAACATTTTTTTTAATCCATCGATGGCCGGGTGGGCCCAGCGGCAGCAGGCATACTGTTTGAAGTAGACCTGCTCTATTTCAAACCATTCGGACAAATCGTTAAGGAGCGACGAATCTGCCAGATAGGGACGCATCCCGCTCATTCCATTGGAAGCCAGAAAGGCAGCCGTATATCCGGTATAGGCCCCCCATGGCAGTCCTTCCTTCATAAGGCTTGGGAAGGAAGCGCTCCGATCCTGGGGAGCCTGAAGGCTAAAATATTCGGCCAGGCCGATGGCCGAAAGGATCGTTTCATCCTGGCCATTCATGAGCCTGGAAACCGCTGCCGCAACTCCCGGCACGACCCAAGCCCCTGACCCCTTGCGGGGGCCTCCCATCTCTCTCATCAGCCGGGCGCTTCTTACGGCAATCTCATAACCGACGACTACGGCTTCCAGAAAAGCCTTTCCCGAGGATCCGAGATAATCAGCAACGCCCAGGGCTGCGGGAATGATGGCAGCCCCCGGATGGCCCTGGGCCAGACGGTGGCCATCATCCATGTCGAAAAAAGCCGTTGTATAAGAATTTAGAAAGATGGACCAGGGGAGACTCGTCGAAATTTCGGTTCCCCAGACCGGAGATTCCATCCCTGCATCCAGTTTTTTGATGCCTTTGACCAGGGCTAAAAAGTTATCAGCCTCAACCCCTGCCAGGGAACATCCCAGGGTATCCAGGACGCAACGAAGGGTCATTTCCCTGGTCTCCGGTCTCAGGTCTTCCCACCTTAGATTTCGAATAAAAAGATCGAGTTCCATAGGGCTTACTTCAAAACCTTTCCTTCAATCAAGTTACGCATTTTTTAAAAGGAACGAAAGTCATGGTCTCTACCCTATCTTAAGGGAGATAAAGTACTTAATTCATTTGTAAAGAAAACAAGATACATGATGGTGATCATCTATAGTTCTCATGATAGGCGCCTCATGCTTACATATATTCATTGCTTCCGAGCAGCGGGGATGAAACCTGCATCCAGATGGAGGATTAATCGGGCTCGGCACTTCTCCCTGCAGGATAATCCTCTTCTTCTTCCTCCTGGGTTCTGGAATCGGGATCGCGCTAAGGAGGGCTTGCGTATAAGGATGGAGAGGGTTGGCGTACAATTCTGTGTCTTTGGCTACCTCCACAATCTTACCGAGATACATCACCGCTATACGGTCAGAGACATATTCGACAACGCTGAGATCGTGTGCTATGAACAAATAACTTAGCTTGAATTCTTGTTTTAAATCATCCAGAAGATTGATAACCTGTGCTTGAATACTCACATCCAATGCCGAAACAGGTTCGTCGCAAATAATGAGATCTGGCCGCAAGGCAAGGGATCTGGCAATACCGATGCGCTGTCTCTGTCCTCCAGAAAATTCATGAGGATATCGAGACATATGTTCTGGCCGCAACCCCACCTTTTTAAACAGATCTGCGACCCGTTCCTGGATATCAGAGGAGGAATGCAGCTCATGAACCTTAAAAGGTTCACCTACGATCTTTCCTACAGACATTCTGGGGTTCAGGGATGAATAGGGATCTTGGAATATGGCTTGAACTTTCCTTCGAAATTGTTTCATTTCGGAGGGCTCTATTTTGCTTATATCTTTTCCCTCTAAAAGGATACGGCCTTCGGTGGGATCCAGAAGCCGGAGAATGCACTTGCCGGTGGTTGATTTTCCGCAACCCGACTCTCCTACGAGGCCTAAAGTTTCTCCTTTATCAACCTGCAGAGAAACC
>JAPLJX010000379.1 GCA_026388375.1 Deltaproteobacteria bacterium | reverse complement strand
TGCTTCCCATGAACTCCGCGGCGAAACGGCTATCCGGCCGGTAGTAGATCTCGGCGGGCGCGCCGACCTGCACCAGGCGGCCCTTGTTCAGGATCGCGATCCGGTCGGAGACGGCCATCGCCTCCTCCTGGTCATGGGTCACGTAGATCGTGGTGATGCCGAGCTCCTTCTGTATCCGCCTGATCTCCTCGCGCATGCTCACCCGGAGCTTCGCGTCGAGGTTGGAGAGGGGTTCGTCCATCAGCAGAATCTGCGGCGAGATGACCAGCGCCCGGGCCAGGGCCACCCGCTGCTGCTGTCCTCCGCTCAGCTTGCTCGGGGCGCGCCGCTCCAACCCCTCCAACTGGACGCTTTTGATGATCCGGCTGACCCGCTCGGCGATCTCCGGCCTCGGGATCTTCCTCGCCCTCAGGCCGTAGGCAATATTGTCGAAGACGCTGAGGTGGGGGAAGAGGGCGTAGTTCTGGAAGACCATTCCGGTCTCGCGCCGGTGTGCCGGGATGTGATTGATCAACCGCTCACCGAAGCGGATCTCGCCCGCGTCGGGGTTGTAAAACCCGGCGATTGTCCGCAGCAGCGTCGTTTTCCCGCAGCCGCTGGGACCGAGGAGGGTGAAGAAATCCCCCTCCCCGATCGTCAGGCTGACATCGTCCACGGCCCGGAGCGGACCGAAAAATTTGGTGATGTTGGTCAGTTCGACGCGCATGGGCCTATTTCGACAGGACGATCTCCTTCCACTTGCTGAGGATCTCCTTTTCGAGGGAATTGGCCTCCATCGGATCGAAACTCTTGAGAATCGTGATCGTCTTCAGGGATGGCAGTCCCTCCGTGTCCCCCGCATCGAGACGGGCCGGTCTCCGGGAGAACTTGTCGAAGATCTCATCCACGATGGGGGCAGTTCTTGACGATGCCCGTCGCCTCGGGGGCCATGAAGGCGCCGTCCGCGGGATAGACGATTCCGACGTTCTTGTCACCGCCGACGATGTAGCGGTGAGCGGCGTATTCCATCGTGACGCCCAGGGGGTATTCCCCGGCGGCGACGCCCTTGTAGATCAGGCTGGAGCTGTCAAGGATCTTGGCGTTGGCGATGAGCTTGTTGATACCGTCCCAGCCGTAGAGTTTGTGGATCCCGTAAACCTGGGCGTAGGCCGATCCCGATTTTTCGGGGTTCGTCATGACGATCTTGCCCTTCCACTTCGGATCGAGGAGGTCCTTCCAGCTCTTGGGCATGTCGGTTGCCTTCACGAGGGACTTGTTGACCATGATGATCATCACGTGGACGTTGCTCGCCGTCCAGCGGGCCTCCTTCTCCATGTAGCCGGCCGGAAGGGCCTTCGCCTCGGGAGACTTGTACGGCTGGAAATTTGCCTTGGCGTTTTCCAGGACGGCCACGTCGCCGCTCCAGAAGACGTCGCACAGCGGCCTCTCCTTCTCCGCGGCGATCCGCTTCATCGCCTCGCCGGTCCCCATGCGGACGACCGAGACCTTGATGCCGCTCTTCGCCTCAAAACCCTTCGACACCAGGTCGAGAAGCTCGGACGGGTTGGAGGAGTAGAGGACGACCTCCGCCGCCGAAGCAGCGCCGGAGAACGCGAAGAAAACGACCGAAAGAACAGCCAGATACTTCATCAGGTGTCTGCACATAGGATAACCCCCTTGGAATTTATTTTCATTTCATAAATTGGGAGAACCATATACCACGAACTATGTATTGGCAAGAAAATGTGAGGGATTGAGGCTAATATTTTGTGTAGGAGGAAGTACGCAGATCTTTCTCATGCCACTGCCTCCTGCCGCTGATAGAGGTACCTCTGGAAGCCGGAAAACACCCTGCCAATCTCCTCCGGCCTACCCAGATCAGCCACGGCATCGGCAATCGAATCATGATATTTGAGTCGAAGGAGGGGCGTCAACTTTTCTTGATCGAGCGACTTCACAGTTCCCGGCGGCCGAAAAGGTGAAGACCTTTTGCTCGCTGTTTCTTCTAATCCGCCCCTCGCCCTCCAGGTAGCGCAGGTGGGCGAGGGCCTCGCCGGTGGCGAACCACTTCTGGGCGACGGGGAAGAGCTCCCAGCTTTCGCAGTCGATATCCCAGGTCATCCGCGCGGCTACTTCGTAGGCGCTCAGCGTCTGGGCCTCCAGGATGTCGAGGACCTCGTCGGCGCGCTGCCGGTGGTGCTCCCTCAACGCGTCGATCCTCCCCTTGAGAGCGGTGAAGCGGCTCCGGTGTCCGGGAAGGACGATGACCACGGGCAGATCGTATACCTTCTCCAGACTCGCCAGGTAGTCGCTGAGGGAATTGACCTGATACGACCACGATTCGATATGGGGGGTTATGTCG
>JAPLJX010000275.1 GCA_026388375.1 Deltaproteobacteria bacterium | reverse complement strand
GGCGACTGAGGGGGTCCGAATCACCTTTACGGAGGATGCGATTGCCGCGATTGCGGAGACGGCCACGCTGGTGAACGACCGGATGGAGAACATCGGGGCGCGGCGTCTCTATACGATCATGGAGAGCCTTCTCGACGAAATCTCCTTTGATGCACCGGAGATGCGGGGTCAGGAGATGGTGATTGACGGCGATTATGTTGCCGATCAGTTGGACGAGATCGTTGAAGATGAGGATCTGAGCCGGTACATCCTGTAAGGGGTGGGGCGTCCGGGAGCCGGCCCGAAATACCGGAAATAGGCCGGGCAGGCTATCGGGTAGAAATGGACGAGGAGAGGTCGATGGACGATATGAAGACATCCATGGAGCGGGCCGATATTCTGGTGGAGGCTCTTCCCTACATTCGCCGGTTCTTCAACAAGACCATCGTGATCAAGTACGGCGGCCATGCGATGGTGGATGAGGAGCTGAAGAACAATTTCGCCCGCGATCTGGTCCTGATGAAGTATATCGGGATCAACGCCGTCGTGGTCCACGGTGGTGGCCCGCAGATCGGAAACCTGCTGAAAAAGTTGGGGAAGGAATCGAAATTCGTCCAAGGGATGCGGGTGACCGACGAGGAGACGATGGACATCGTCGAAATGGTCCTCGTGGGGAAGGTGAACCAGGAGATCGTCGGCCTGATCAACCGTCACGGCGGGCGGTCAGTCGGGTTGAGCGGCAAGGACGCGAACCTGATCCGGGCGGAGAAGTACTATCTCAACGCCGAAAAGGTCAAGGAGACACCGCCCGAGATCATCGACATCGGCCTTGTCGGGAAGGTCAAGGCGGTCAATGCGGAGCTGATCACCACGCTGATGGCAGACGGCGTCATCCCGGTCATTGCCCCGACGGGGGTCGGGGACGGGGGAGAGACTTACAACATCAACGCCGACCTGGTGGCCGGCGCGGTCGCTTCCGCCCTTGTCGCGGAGAAGCTGATTCTGCTCACGGATGTCCCCGGGGTTCTCAACCGGCAGAAGGAGCTGATCCACACGATGGATGAACGGACCACCCGCCGGATGATCGAGGAGGGGACGATCGAAGGGGGGATGTTCCCCAAGGTAAAGTGCTGCCTCAAGGCCCTCCGGGGCGGGGTCAAGAAGGCCCATATCGTGGACGGCCGCCTGAAGCATACGATCCTCCTGGAGATGTTTACAGACCAGGGGATCGGGACGGAGATCGTTTTATAGTTGCATGCCCGGTATTCACGAGGTAACGAAAAAGTGACCACACAAGAATGGATCAACCTGTCCGATCGCTACATCATGTCGACGTACAAGCGCCATCCCCTTGTCCTGACGAGGGGGTTGGGTGTCCATGTCTGGGACAGCGAAGGCCGCTGCTACCTCGATCTGGTCGGGGGGATTGCCGTCTGCGCCCTTGGCCACGCCCATCCCAAAGTCGTCACGGCGATCAAAGAGCAGGTGGAGAACCTCTCCCACGTATCAAACCTTTACCATATCGTGCCACAGATTCTGCTGGCGCGGCTCCTCGTGGAGAATTCACCCTTCGACAAGGCATTCTTCTGCAACAGCGGGGCGGAGGCCAACGAGGCTGCGATCAAGCTTGCCCGGAAACATGCCTCGGAACATATGGGAGGCCGATACGAACTGATCACGATGCAGGACTCCTTCCACGGCCGTACGCTGGCAACCGTGACGGCAACGGCGCAGAAACGGTTTCACGCCGGGTTTGAGCCGCTTCCGGCGGGTTTCCGGTATGTTCCCTACAACGACCTTCCGGCGCTGGAGGCGGCCGTGACGAAGAAGACCTGTGGCGTTCTGGTCGAGCCGATCCAGGGGGAGAGCGGCGTCGTCATTCCCGATCCCGGGTATCTCCCGGGGATCCGGCGGATCTGCGATGAAAAGGGGCTCCTGATGATTGCGGACGAGGTCCAGACAGGGATCGGCCGGACGGGGATGCTCTTCGCCTGTGAACAGACGGAGGTCGTGCCGGACATGATCACGGGGCGCTTTTGGCGAAGGAAAAAATCGCCGCGTCCTTCGTTCCGGGAAGCCACGGATCGACCTTCGGCGGCAATCCGCTGGCCTGCGCGGCCGCGCTGGCCACGCTGGAAACAATCCTTGACGAGGGGATCCTCGATAACTGCCGGAAGGTGGGGGAATATTTCCTCTCCCGGCTCGGAGAATTGAAAAACAAACATTCCCGGATCAGGCAAGTCCGCGGACAGGGGCTGATCCTCGCCGTAGAATTGACCGTGCCCGGGGCGGAGTTTGTTGAAAAATGCATGGAGAAGGGGTTGCTGATCAACTGCACGAACGGGAATGTCCTCCGTTTTGTTCCGCCGCTGATCCTGACCCGACAGGATGTGGAGAAAGCCATCGGGATCCTGGATGGGGTTCTGGAGGAAAAATGAAAAAGGATCTGCTCAGCGAATATGACCTGGAACGGGCCGATTTCGAATCCATTTTCGAAGGGGCGCACCGCCTGAAACGGCTGCTCCGGGAGGGGAAAGAGCATCACCTTTTGAAGGGAAAAACCCTGGGGATGATCTTCGACAAGTCCTCCACGCGGACGAGAATATCCTTTGAAGTCGGGATGTTTCAGCTTGGCGGTGTATCTCTGTTTCTCAGCAACCGAGATACGCAGCTCGGCCGTGGGGAGATCATCGCCGACAGCGCTCGGATCATGTCCCGTTATCTGAACGGAATCATGATCCGGACCTTTTCCCAGGAATCCGTGGAGGAATTCGCCCGCCATGCGACCATCCCGGTGATCAACGGCCTGACCGATCTCCTCCACCCGTGCCAGCTCCTGAGCGATCTCTTCACGATCATCGAGAAGCGGGGCGCCTACGAGGGGCTGAAGGTCGCCTATGTCGGCGACGGAAACAACATGGCGAACTCCTGGATCAATGCCGCGGCGAAGCTGCCGTTTCACCTTGACCTGGCCTGCCCCGACGGGTATGATCCGGACGTCGCGATTCTCAAGCGGGGGATCGCCGAGGCGCCAGCCGGGGTGGTTCTCCACCGGGATCCGGCGGAGGCGGTCCGCGACGCCGATGTAGTCTATACGGATGTCTGGGTCAGCATGGGGCAGGAGGCCGAACGGGAAGAGAAGATGAAGCGGTTTCAGGGCTATCAGGTCAATCGGGCCCTGATCGACCGGGCGAAAAAGGACGTCCTTGTCATGCACTGCCTGCCCGCCCACCGGGGTGAGGAGATCACGGCGGAGGTGATCGACGGCCCCCGCTCCGTCATCATCGACGAGGCGGAGAACCGCCTCCATGTCCAGAAGGCCGTCATGGCAATCCTGATGCGATAAGTTAAGGAGGAAGGAATCGTGAACGAGGTGAAGAAGGTTGTCCTCGCCTATTCGGGAGGACTGGATACGTCCGTGATCGTGAGGTGGCTGATCGAGACCTACCGGTGCGAGGTGATCTGCTTCGCCGCCGACGTCGGTCAGAAAGAGGAACTGTCGGGGCTTCGGGAAAAGGCGATTAAAACCGGAGCCGCGAAGGTCTATATCGACGATCTCCGGGAGGAATTCGTTCGGGATTTCGTCTTCCCGGCACTTCGGGCGAATGCGATCTACGAGGGGACCTATCTTCTGGGGACGTCGCTTGCGAGGCCGCTGATCGCCAAGCGGCAGTTGGAAATCGCGAAGATCGAGGGGGCCGATGCGGTCTGCCACGGGGCCACGGGGAAGGGGAACGACCAGGTGCGGTTCGAGCTGACCTACATGGCTCTCCATCCGGCGATCCGGGTCATCGCGGCCTGGAGGGACGACCACTGGACGTTCGATTCGCGCGCCTCGATGATCGATTACGCGGAGAAGCACGGGATCCCGATTCCTTTGACCAGGGAGAAGCCTTACAGCAGCGACCGGAACCTGCTCCATATCTCCCACGAGGGGGGTATTCTCGAGGACACCTGGGTGGAGCCGAAGGAGGAGATGTTTGTCCTCACGGTTTCCCCCGAGACGGCGCCGGATCGACCGACCTATGTCGAGATCGGGTTTGAAAAGGGAAACCCCGTCTCCGTGGATGGTGTTGGGATGAGCCCGGCTGCACTGCTCGATCACATCAACGGGATCGCCGGGGCGAACGGAATCGGCCGCATGGACATGGTTGAGAACCGTTTCGTCGGCATGAAGTCGAGAGGGGTCTACGAGACGCCGGGGGGAACCGTCCTCTGGGCTGCACACCGCGCCGTCGAATCGATCACGATGGACCGCGAGGTGATGCTGATGCGGGACTCGCTGATCCCCAAGTACGCACAGCTCGTCTATAACGGTTTCTGGTACGCCCCGGAGCGGGAGCTCCTCCAGCGGTTCATCGACGACACCCAGGAACGCGTGACGGGGACTGCGAGGCTGAAACTCTACAAGGGGAACTGCGTCGTCGTTGGGAGAAAGTCTCCCTTCTCGTTGTACAGCGAGGACTTCGCGACATTCGAGAAGGATCAGGTCTACAACCAGAAGGATGCGACGGGGTTTATCCGCCTGAACGCGCTGCGGTTGAAGATCCCGGCGATGATGAATACACGATTATGAAGAAAGACGAAAAACCCTGGGGAGGGCGGTTCAGAGAGTCGACGGATCGTGAGGTGGAGGCCTTTACCACATCGCTCCATTACGACCGCCGCCTCTATCAATGCGATATCGAAGGAAGCATCGCCCACGCCCGGATGCTTGCGAAGCAGGGGATCATCACGATGCGGGAGGCGACGGCGATTCGGACCGGCCTCCGGGCCATTCGGTCCGAGATTGAGGCGGGGACTTTTGTCTTTCGGCCCGGCGATGAGGATATTCACATGGCGGTCGAGAAGGCTCTTACGGCCCGGATCGGTGAGGCCGGCGGGAAACTCCACACGGGCCGAAGCCGGAACGACCAGATCGCCCTGGATATCCGCCTCTACCTGCGGGCGGAGATCGGCGACATCCTGACCCTTCTCGGAAAGCTGAAGGCCGGGTTCGTCGAACGGGCCAAAGCGGAAATAGGAGCGATCCTGCCCGGGTATACCCACATGCAGAAGGCGCAGCCGGTTCTTCTCTCCCATTACCTGCTGGCTTTCCGGGAGATGCTCGACCGGGACGAGGACCGCCTCCGGGACTGTCTGAAGCGGGTCAACGTCATGCCGCTCGGTGCGGCGGCGCTGGCAGGGACGGGACTGCCGATCGACCGCCGTTATGTTGCGCGCATCCTGGGGTTTCCGGAGGTGACCGCAAACAGCATGGATTCGGTTTCCGACCGGGATTTCGTTGCGGAGTTCATCTTTGCCGCCTCGCTTGTCATGATGCACCTGAGCCGCTTCTGCGAAGATCTGATCCTCTGGTCCACCGACGAGTTCGGCTATGTCGAGATTGCCGACGCCTTCACGACGGGGAGCAGCATCATGCCCCAGAAGAAGAATCCGGACGTGGCGGAACTGATTCGGGGGAAGACCGGCCGGGTTTACGGGAATCTCGTCGCCCTGCTCACGATCCTGAAGGGGCTGCCGATGACCTACAACCGTGATCTTCAGGAGGACAAGGAGCCCCTCTTTGACACGGTCGATACGCTGCAATCCTCTCTCCGGGTTCTGACAGCGATGATCGGGCGCCTCACGTTCAACCGGCAGCGGATGGAAACGGGGGCCGCAGGCGGTTTTTCAACGGCGACGGATCTGGCCGAATACCTGGTCCGGAAGGGGGTCCCGTTCCGGGAGGCCCATGGCATCGTCGGAAGAATCGTCTCTTTCTGCATTCAGGAGGGAAAGGCACTGACCGGGTTGACGCTGAAGGAGTTCCGAAGGTTCTACAAAGGCTTTGAAAGGGACCTGTTCCGGTGTCTCACCGTACGCCAATCGATTCAGGCCCGGCAGGAGATCGGCGGAACCGCGGAGGAGACGGTCCGCAGGCGGATTGCGGAGATTGAAGGCCAATGAGGCGTAATCGCTTTTTCCGGTGGGTGCTTGCCGGGCTCTGGATCGGGATCCTTTTCGTTCCGGGATGCGGGAAGAAGGGTGATCCGATCCCCCCCCGGGTGCGTCTCCCGGTGGCGATCTCCGACCTCAGCGCCGCTTCCTCAGCAGAGGGTATTATCCTTCGCTGGTCGATGCCCTTCCCGCTCGATGGGATTGGCAGCTTCCGGATCCTTCGGAGCGACACGGAAGCGGCCATGGCTTGTCCCGGGTGTCCTCAGGATCACCGGACGCTCGTGCAGTTGTCTGTTGCGGATGGCCGGCTCCAACGCGATGGGGGAAAAGGGATGCGATATTTTGATGCGGACGTCAGGGCAGGGCGTTTTTATTCCTACCGCGTGGCGAGCTGTGATCTCCGGGGAGATTGTGGAGAGGCGTCAAACACGGCGCAGCGGGTTCATGAAACGCGCTGAAGGAACTTTTAGAAAAGGAGAGCAGAGAAAGAGACGATGAATTATTTTCAATATCAGAACCGGGCCCTTTTTTGTGAGGAGGCGGCTGTCGAGCGGATCGCCCAAGAGGCGGGAACCCCCTTTTATCTCTACAGCCACCGGACGCTCCGGCACCATTTCCGGGTCTTTTCTGCGGCGTTTGCGGAAGTCCCCCACATCGTCTGCTTTGCCGTCAAGGCCTGTTCGAATACGGCGATCCTCCGGATTTTCGCCCGGGAGGGGGGGGGGGTGGATCTTGTTTCCGGCGGGGAGCTCTACCGTGCGCTGAAGGCCGGCGTCGATCCCTCCAGGATGGTCTATTCCGGCGTCGGAAAACGGGAGGATGAGATCGATCTTGCCCTCCGGACCGGCATCCTGATGTTCAACGTTGAATCCTTTCAGGAATTGGAGACGATCAACGTCCGCGCCGGGAAGTTGGGCGTGCGGGCCGGCATCGGTCTCCGGGTCAACCCGGATGTCGACCCCGAAACCCATGCGCACATCTCCACCGGCCTCAGGGAGAATAAATTCGGAATCAATGTCGAGGCCTCCCTTCTCGCGTACCGTCATGCGGCCAAGCTGAAGCACGTCGACATCAAGGGGGTCAGTTGCCATATCGGCTCGCAGGTTATAAAGATTTCGCCCTTCATCGACGCGCTCGGACGGCTGAAGGATCTGATCCGGCGGCTTCGGGAGGAGGGGATCGCGATCCACTACCTCGATCTGGGCGGGGGTCTGGGGATCACCTATGATCAGGAGACCCCTCCACATCCTTCGGAATACGCCCGGGCGATCATCGACGCCTCAAGCGAAATGGACTGCACCTTCATTTTCGAGCCCGGCCGCGTGATTGTGGGCAATGCCGGGATTCTGGTGACCCGGGTTCTCTACACGAAGGAGAACGACGGGAAGCGATTCGTGATTGTCGATGCGGGGATGAACGATCTCGTCCGCCCCAGTCTCTATGGTTCTTTCCACCAGATCCAGCCGGTCATTCAGATCGAGCGGGAGGAGATCACGGCGGATGTGGTCGGCCCCATCTGCGAATCGGGCGATTTTCTGGCGAAGGGGCGACGGATGCCCGCCGTCGAGAGAGGGGAGCTCCTGGCGGTGATGAGTGCCGGCGCCTATGGTTTCAGCATGTCGTCCAACTACAATTCGCGTCCCCGGATTCCGGAGATCCTGGTCCGGGACGACCGCTGGTACGTGATCCGCAAACGGGAGAACAGTGAAGACCTCGTCCGGGGTGAAGAGATCCCGGACTTTTTGAAAACCTGAGAAAAAGGCAAGGAGGGGATATGTTTGGAGGCGCTATCGTTGCGATTGTAACACCGTTCAAGAATGGATTGGTGGATGAGGATGCGTTCCGTCAACTGATCGAGGAACAGATCGCCGCCGGAACGGACGGTATCGTTCCCTGCGGCACCACGGGCGAATCGACCACCCTTTCCCATGAGGAGCATGACCGTGTGGTTGAAATAACCATCGATGCGGTGAAAAAGCGGGTCCCGGTCATTGCCGGAACCGGATCCAACAGCACGGCGGAGGCGCTACGCCTGACAAGGCATGCCTGGGAGGCGGGGGCCGACGGCGCCTTGCTGGTCTGCCCCTATTACAACCGTCCGACACAGGAAGGACTCTACCGGCATTTCCAAACGATTGCGGAAGAGGTTCCAATCCCCATCATCGTGTACAACATCCCCAGCAGAACAGGAACGAACATGTTCACGGAGACTCTGGCTCGGCTGGCGAAAATCCCGAACATCGTCGGCGTGAAGGAGGCTTCCGGCTCCATCAAACAGATGAGCGATGTGATCCATATGTGCGGACCGGATTTCGACGTCCTTTCCGGCGACGACATCTTTACGCTGCCGCTCCTCGCTCTCGGCGGCAAGGGGGTTATCTCCACCGTCTCCAACGTCGTCCCGGGAGATATGGCGGGGCTGGTCGACGCCTTTGCGGCAGGCGATCTGGAGAAGGCGCGCGCGCTCCACTTCCG
>JAPLJX010000326.1 GCA_026388375.1 Deltaproteobacteria bacterium | reverse complement strand
CGGGTCTGATGCTGAAGGACCCGATGGCGAAGCGGATGATCGCCCGCGCCGAGAAGCTGGGCGTGGCGGGCAAATACGTTTCCCTGATGAAGGAGATCGTGAAGGCGGCGCAGAAGCTGAGCAAAGAGCCGGTCGACATCGATCTTCTGGGCGCCACGGGTGCGGTGATGTTCGACCTCGGCTTCACACCCGAAGCGACCTGGGGCATCCTTGCGGTGACCCGCGCCTTCGCCACCGGGGCCCACTACTGCGAGGAGATCGAGCAGGAGACGCCGGTCCGCCTCGGTCAGACCCTGACGCCGAAGGAGTGGTACGACGGACCGGCAGACCGGCCGGTGCCCACCTTGGAGGAGCGGAAATCGGTTGCCAAGGCGATGGAAGCGCAGACGCCCGACGAGTGGAAACAGATCTTCCTCGAGCGGCAGAAGATCAAGGGTTCCGGATGGGCGATCGTCGAGGGGATCGACGATCCCAAACGGAAGATCTGATGATGGCAAGATCGTCCCTGCCCGCCCGCTTTGGGAGTGGGCAGGGACGATCGTTTCATCCGGGCTGAACGCTTTTCCGCTGATGAACGAAGGGACTAAAGAGGTTACGATATGGAAGACAATGTTCGTGAAATGTACGAAAAGGCGCGGGCGGCGTTCGCCATCGTCGAGTTCTGGCCGCAGGAGAAGGTCGATGAGATGGTCTTGGCGGTAGGCTGGGAGCTGCAGAAGCCGGAGACGGGGGATGAACTGGCCCGTCTGGCGGTCGAGGGGTCGGGAATCGGGGTCTACGAGGACAAGGTTCACAAGATCGGGACGAAGGTTCGGGGAACGCTCTACGACCAGATTGGGGTGAAGACGTGCGGCCTTGTGGAAGAGGACAAGGCGAAAGGGATCCGGAAGTACGCCAAGCCGATCGGCGTGATCGCGAACGTGGTTCCGTGTACGAACCCCGAGTCGACGGTTTGTTGTATCGCGCTCAGCACGTTGAAGACCCGCAATGCAATCATCTGCTCGCCGCACCCGCGTACGGAGCTGGCGACCTATACGACGGTGGAGCACATCCGCAAGGCGCTCGCGAAGGTCGGCGCGCCGGTGGATCTGGTCCAGTGCATCCGCCACACCAGCAATGAGAAGACCCAGGAATTGATGGCGAATTGCGGCTGGTCAAGGTCGTCTATGCGGCGGGGGTTCCTGCCCAGACGGTTGGCGCCGGCAACGTCGTCTCCATCGTGGATTCAACCGTCAAGGATATTCCGGGGGTCGCCTTCCGGCTCCGAAAATCCAAGACGGCCAACAACGCGGCTTCCTGTTCCTCGGAGAACGCCATTGCGATCGAGGAGTGCATCTTCGACAAGATGATCGCGGCCCTCAAGGCCGAGGGTGGTTATCTGTGCAGCACGGAAGAGCGCGAGATCCTCCGCAAGACGATGTGGCCGGACGGTCACACGCTGAATCGGGAGGTTGTTGCGAAATCCGCCGTGTTCATCGCGGATCTGGCCGGTCTGAAGGTCCCCAGGGATACGAAGATCCTGATGGTCATGGGCGAGAAGATCGGTCCCGACGACCGGTTTTCCGGCGAGAAGCTCTCCCCGGTCCTGACGGTCTGGAAGTGGACCGATTTCGACGAGATGCTGGACCGCATGGAGAAGATCCTGAAGTTTTCCGGCGAGGGTCACTCGGTGAACATCCAGACGGAGAACGACGAGCGGATCCAGAAGCTGGGGATTCGCGCCAACGTGAGCCGCGTCGTCTGCAACATGGGCCATACCGAGGCGAACAGCGGCGGCTGGACGAGCTGCCTGGGCTTCACGGACACGCTGGGTTGCGGAACCTGGGCGGGGAACATCAGTTGCGAAAACATCAACTGGAAACAGTTCCTGATGTACACGCGGGTCTCCGTGCCCGTTCCGAATTACCAGCCGTCGGACGAGGTCCTTTTCGGCGCCTACCTGAAAAAGTATGGTAAGGATTGATATTTGATCTAACCGCTTGCGAAACTTCGAGTGATACGGTAGTAAAGGACGGCCGCCGGTGACAGGGCGGCCGTTTTTAATTCAGGGTGAAAGGGTATGATCCGGGCGATTGTTTTTGATTTCGGCCAGACACTGGTCGATTCGGCGGACGGTTTCCGGACGGCCGAAAAGGAGGCGCAGCGGAAGGCCTGTACGGCCCTTGGCGTGCCTGAGGGGGAGGCGTTTCTGGCGGTCTATCGGGAGATTCGCTCCCGCTTCCACGCCCGTTCCGATTTTTCCCGGAAGAGAATCCTGGAGGAGCTCTTCCGGCATTACGGCCGCAAGCCCGATTCCGCCCTTCTGGAGCGTTGGGAAACCGAGTACTGGGAAAAGGTCAAGGCGATGACCCGAGTTTTTCCGGAGGCGGAGGCGGTGCTGACGGTTCTGCGGGTTCGGTATCGTCTGGCCCTGATCACCAATGCCCAGGGGCAGACGGAGACGGGAAAACACCGGCTCGGCAACTATCCGGGGCTGATGGGGTTCTTTGCGGTGATCGTCGTGGCCGGCGAAGGGGGCATCCCCGCGAAGCCGGATCCGCTCCCCTTTCGCCGCTGCCTCGATCAATTGGGGATCGCACCGGGCGAGGCGGTCTATGTGGGGGATGACTGGCGGATCGACGTTTGCGGTTCGGAGGCCGTCGGGATGCATCCCGTCTGGCTTCGGCACCGTTTACTGCGGCGGAACTGGCCGCAGGTGAAGACCGCGGCGCCCGTCATCGACTCCCTGGAGCGCCTGCTCGACATCGAACGGCTGATTCCGGGAGGGGGAGGAAATGACCACGCGGGTGATAAGATGGGGTTCAGTCCGACGGCCTCTCAGTTTCAGAGGGCCGTATCCCAGCGGATGGCCCTGAGCGCCCGTGAGATCAATGTCGTCATGGCGGTGACGGAGATAGACCGGATCATGGTGACGAACGATGCGGTGAAGCGGGCCAATGGGTCTTCCCTCACGAGCGAACAAAAGAG
The DNA here is from genome assembly GCA_026388375.1 of Deltaproteobacteria bacterium. Classification (GTDB taxonomy): domain Bacteria; phylum Desulfobacterota; class Syntrophia; order Syntrophales; family UBA5619; genus UBA5619. The sequence continues at coordinate 2,298 of JAPLJX010000326.1, read as the reverse complement.
GGCGTTCCGGACACAGTGGCGGAAAACTTTTGAACACCGCTGGCAACTGGAGAAGGCCCTCGCAGAGGCGTCACCGGAGTGGCGGGCAAAGCCGGGAGACAAGGAACAAAATAAAGAAGTGATGAGAGACCTGGACTATGTCTACCGCCTGTTTCGTGCATCCGAGTAATGTTATTCCTCCCGGTCCGGAGCGGAGAACATTTTGACCTTGACTTGAGTGTTCAGGAAGTATAAAAAACTGGGGCCAGTCCCGTTTCGGGATAGGGATCGTCGTTTGGTGGATGGGTCTTTGTATTTCGCGGCACTTCGCGATGCGATGGTCGGATCAGGAAAGGGTTGCAGCGGGACGTAGGTTGCAATATCTTAGAAAATTCATGATTACGGAGGTAAAGGGAATGAGTGTAGATCTGAAAGCCCCGATGCCGGGTAAAATCCTGGAAGTTCTGGTCAAGGTGGGAGATCATGTGCAGGAAGACGATGAGGTCATCATGCTTGAGGCCATGAAGATGGAGAATCCGATATACGCCCCGGCGAGCGGGACCGTGAAGGAGATCAAGGTCAAGGCAAATGACAGTGTCGAAACGGAACAGCTCATGATGGTCATCGAATAGAAGGCCCGTCTGGACACGTTTCGCAAATGAATCATCAATGAAACAGGCACCTGCCGGAAGGCGTGTGCCTGTTTCATTTTTCGGGATATCGAGGGACGGCGTCAGGCGCCCTTTTCGACCTTCGTCAGACACGCCTCGATGATTTCCAGCGCCCGATTCAACCCCTGTTCGGGATATGAGAACACAGATTGGCCGGCCATTTCAAGGTGGGGAAGACCTTGTTCGTCGTTTTCAAGAAGTTTTTCCCGAACTAAGGAATCCGCCTTCGGAAAGGAGCCGATCGCATTTTCCACGCACTACCACCCACCATCGTCACGAGGCGAATATGAAGATTGCTGTTTACACTGCCCAACAGAGAATCTTATCCAAAGGTACTCAAAGGACAGGAAGCAGGCCGGATTCCCTCAGACGGGTTCTCCTACTCGGACCTCACAACGGGAATCCCCCACCAGTCCTCTTCCTTGGACAGTTGGGCTTCCTTGGGCGACACTTGCTTATATCCGTAGGCGCTGAATTTCCAGTGCTCCCCATCCCGGTACATGGTGCTGTGCTGCCAGAATTCCGATTCCCTTGCCGCCGCACCGCAACCGGCGAGAAAAAGCACCCCCATCAGAACAACAACAAGTTTTTTCATATCTTCCTCCATCTATTAAAGTAGTTTTAACTGCACTGCTGCGGAGCGCGTTCAACACCTGCAAATTCATCCCAGCCCCATTTTGCCTGCCCGATCCGGAAGCCTACAGAATATAAAGGCTAAATACAATTAGATAAGACATTGTTTTTCAACGGATTAAAGTATAGGGGGGCAGTTATTGCTTGTCAAGGGATATTTTGGATCGAAAAGCAGGGGCTGGCGATGCGGTTGGGATATGTAGACGCTTTCGATAATAGAGAAACTATCGCTAATCAATGAGCAGGAAGGCGTAACGGTTCATCGCTTGCGAGTATTCCGTAAGAACTTCAATTGGGAAACCGATCTTGCGGACGGTTGCAAAAACATCGATCGCCATGGATTCGGGGGAGGGCCGGGCCAACCGCGGATTTTTGCACGTTCCCCTGGTTCCCGAGCAGTCGGTACAGAGATAGCAGCTGTCGCAACACAGAAGAAGAAATACTTTGTAGTGGCCAGCCAGGAAGAGTTCCCTCTCCAATTTCAGAAGTTCCTGGTTAACCCCTCTTGTCCAAGCATGCCTGTCTTCAGGCTTATCCACCGTATGCGCAAAATGGAAGATTACCACTTTACGGTATTCGGCAAAGAGCTGCCGAACCTCTGCAACAGAAGGAACATTCGGGGGACAGGTTGCATTATGGCCGTAATTGCCGCAGCCGAACATGCACTTCGTTCGTACCCATTGGGAGACGACCACCTCTTCGGGCTCCACCCACTTAAAATCCGTGTAGCCGTGTTTATGAAACAGTGCCTCCAATTCCTTACGGTCCTTCATGGGATACAACTCCTCTCTCCATTTCAGCCACGCACTCGTCCTTCTGATTTAAGATGTCCCAGTGCGAACGCAACAGCCCCGCGGTAGGAGTGCTCTCCAGTGGGCGTGCTTCCAACACCGTAAAGCGCACGCGCAGGGTGTCGCCGGGGCGCACCGGCACGAGCCACTTGATTCCATCAAGTCCTGGCGAACCGAGACTGGCGGCATCGAGCAGATAGGCATCGCACATCATGCGCATAGCC
>JAPLJX010000463.1 GCA_026388375.1 Deltaproteobacteria bacterium | reverse complement strand
GCTTCCGAAATTCATGACGACGGCAAAGAAAAAGGCGATAACGACGCCATTCTGACCGCCGAACCAGCCGCCGATCAGCATGAGAAGGCCCGTCAGGGCGCCCAGTAAAAGTCCTGTCTTGATCGTGTTCATCCATTTCCTCCGTGAATGATAAGATTTTTATCGATGATCCGTTCCGGCGAAGGCCTCCTGAGTCCGGCCTTCGCCGAATATGAAATCATGTTTGCATTGTTAATTTTTATGAAAGACCAACCGCTTGTCCTCCTGATCGATCACGATCCGGTCGCCTTCGACGAAGGCTCCTTCGAGGAGCTGCAGGGCCAGAGGGTCCAGGATCTGTTTCTGAAGCACCCGCTTAAGCGGTCTGGCGCCGTACACGGAGCTGTATCCCTCTTGAGCTATATAATGTTTGGCACCTTCTGTCAATTCCAGGGACAGTTTCCTTTCCTGCAACCGTTGCCGGATGAGTCCGAGCTGGATATCGATGATCCGCTCGATATCCGCCATTGCCAGCGCGCGGAAGATGATGATATCATCGATCCGGTTCAGGAATTCCGGTTTGAAGGTCTCCCGGAGCGCCTCCATTGTACGCTCATCCACTAGAGAGGGGTCCTGGACCCACTGACTGCCGACGTTTGAAGTCATGATTGCGATCGTGTTCTTGAAATCCACCGTACGGCCGTGACCGTCTGTCAATCGGCCGTCGTCGAGAATCTGCAGAAGGATGTTGAAAACGTCCGGATGGGCCTTTTCGATCTCATCGAAAAGGAGGACCGAATAGGGCCGGCGCCGCACGGCCTCGGTGAGGTGGCCGCCTTCGTCATATCCCACATACCCTGGCGGGGCGCCGATCAGGCGGGCCACGGAATGTTTCTCCATGAATTCAGACATGTCGATCCGAATCAGGGCCTGTTCGTTGTCGAACATGAATTCGGCGAGCGCCTTGGCGAGCTCTGTTTTCCCGACGCCGGTGGGTCCCAGGAAGATGAAGGAGCCAATCGGCCGGTTCGGGTCCTGGAGGCCGGAACGGGCTCGGCGCAAGGCGCTGGAGACCGCCGAGATCCCTTCTTCCTGCCCGATGACCCGCTGCCGGAGGCGTTCCTCCATCCGGATCAGTTTCTGGACGTCGCTCTCCAGCATGCGGGAGACGGGAATGCCCGTCCAGTTGGCCACAACCCCGGCCACGTCCTCCGCATCGACCTCTTCCTTCAACATCTGCTTGTCCTTCTGGACCTCCAGCAGTTTTCCGTTCTCCTCTTCCAACTCCCGGTTCAATTCGACAAGCCTTCCGTAACGTATTTCCGCCGCCCGGGCGAGGTCGCCGCTGCGCTGGGCGTTCTGTTCTTCAATCTTGAAGGTTTCGATCCGGCCCTTGATGGCCTGGATTTTCTTGATGGCCTCTTTTTCACCTGTCCAATGGAGCTTCATCTTGTCCAACGTTTCCCGAAGCTCAGCCAGTTCCTTTTCGATTTTCTCCCGCCGTTCCACCGAGGTTCGGTCGGTTTCTTTCTTCAGCGACTGCCGCTCGATCTCAAGCTGGATGACGCGCCGTTCCAGAGCGTCGATCTCCGCGGGCATGCTGTCCAGCTCGATCCGGAGCCTTGATGCCGCCTCATCGATCAGGTCGACCGCCTTGTCCGGGAGAAACCGGTCGCTGATGTAACGGCTGGAGAGGGTTGCCGCGGCGATGATGGCCGCGTCCTTGATTCGGACGCCGTGATGGACCTCGTAACGCTCCTTCAGTCCCCGGAGGATGGCGATCGTATCCTCGACCGAAGGTTCCTTGACCAGGATCGGCTGGAACCGCCTTTCGAGCGCCGGGTCTTTTTCGATGTGTTTCCGGTATTCGTTGAGGGTGGTTGCCCCGACGCATCGCAGCTCGCCCCTCGCCATGGCCGGTTTGAGCAGGTTACTTCGGATTTGCCCGCGCCAACCAGCGTGTGCATCTCGTCGATGCACAGGATCACCTCACCCGAGGCCGCCTCGATCTCTTTCAGGATGGCCTTCAGCCGTTCCTCGAACTCGCCGCGATACTTTGCCCCGGCGACAAGGGCGCCGATATCGAGGCCGATGACCCTTTTGTCCCGGAGGTTGTCCGGCACGTCACCGTTCACGATCCGCTGGGCCAGACCCTCGACGATCGCCGTCTTGCCCACCCCAGGCTCCCCGATCAAAATGGGGTTGTTCTTGGTCCGGCGGGAAAGGACCTGCATCACCCTCCGGATCTCTTCATCCCGACCGATCACGGGATCGAAGGAACCGCTCCGGGCCAGCTCGTTGAAATCACGGGCGTAGCGCTTGAGCGCCTGGTACTTCTCCTCCGGATTGGGATCGGTGATGCGCTGATTTCCGCGGATCTCCACAAGGACCTTGAAGATCGCATCTTTTGTAACTCCGTTCGCAGCGAGGATCTTTGCAAGCGTCCCTTCCTTTTCATCGGCCATTGCGACAAGTATGTGTTCCGCACTGACATACTCGTCCGTGAGACGCGCCGCTTCGCTCAAGGAGGCGTCGAGGAGATGGTTCAGCCTCGGGGTCATGTAGGTCTGGCCGGAGGCCGCGCCCTCGATCTTCGGCAGTTTTTCCAGCGATTTCCGGACCTCACCTTCGATCCGCAGGGGATCGGCCCCGAGTTTCTTGAGGATGGCGGAGACGATGCCCTCCGGATGTTTCAGAAAAGAGACGAACAGATGCTCCATGTCAAGCGCCTGGTGGCCGTACTGGCCGGCCAGACCCTGCGCCTCCTGAAGAGCCTCCTGGACCTTCAATGTGAATTTATCGAATCTCATCGCAAATTTCCTCCTGTATGATGCACGACGTACGGCTTCATCGCCATAAGAGTCCTTGATCCCATCCATTCCCATGCCAAGGGGGATCATGATACCCGTCCCCCCGGTGGGAATGACGACTTGTTGT